>DQKQ01000287.1 GCA_015660615.1 Flavobacteriales bacterium | reverse complement strand
TGAAAGCGATTTCCGTTTTCTGGAGAGGTGGCAGAGTGGTAATGCAGCAGATTGCTAATTTGTAGCCGTTTTCGGCTCCCGAGTTCGAATCTCGGTCTCTCCGCACAGAAGCACTAACGCCCGCATAAGCGGGCGTTTTTGTTTCTAGAAAGTTAAATCACACAGAGACTTTATGATATTTATTTATCGTAGTTAATCAAAAAATAATATTATAACTATTGTGTTTGATACCTAAAAAACTTATGTATCTTTGCGTTCGCTTTTAACGATCGGGGCGTGGCCCAGCCCGGTTAAGGCGCCTGGTTTGGGACCAGGAGATCGCAGGTTCGAATCCTGCCGCCCCGACGAAAGAACTACCGCCCTGACGCAAGTCAGAGGCGGTTTTTTCGTTATTAAAACAGGTATTACTCTACAATCAATTTATGCCTTTTTCCATCTACTGCAAGGGTATACACTCCATTGGAAAATCCGGAAACATCCACACTCATTTTTTCCTCTCCTTCAAACTCAACAACTACTCTTCCTTGTAAGTCGTAAATGGTGATTCGAGATTGGTTGAGGTTTTCAATAGTTAGAAGAGAAGAAACAGGGTTGGGATAAAGCTTAATAAGATTTTCAGAAGACTGTAGATTATCAACTTCATCAAGTATTACTACAGTAAGCGTAGCAACCATTCCAGATGCTGCATGTCCATATCCTGAGCAATCATAGTTATATAATCCAGGAACGGTAAATAGAAAAGTACCGATACAAGCTGCTTCATCCGTCACATCAATTTGCTCGAAATCGAAAGCTTCTGGATTGTTGAAAGACAATTGATCAATGCTACTTATATCCCCATTTGCATCATGCATTCCTCCAGTATTAACCCATCCCACTGTAGTGCCAGCGACAATCTCAATCGCATCAGGATTAAATGTCATACCTTCTGTGTGTATCAATACATCTGCTCCAGGACAAATTTCTTGGGCTTGAGTATTAGAAATTGAAAAAGCTGCTAAAACAAAAAAGCAGAAAGATGGGGATATGATTGATAGCTTCATTTGAAAGGTATTTTATAATAATTCATACAATTTAGTTGAAAATATATCACCTACCAAATCGTAATTATAAAGCTAATGCTTCATCTATTTCGCGAACCTTTCTGCATACCTGTCCGCCACGTAATCGCCTATTGCTAGTGAGGCGGTAGCCGCTGGAGAAGGAGCGTTGAGAACGTGGATACTTCTATCTGTAGCCTCGATACGGAAATCATCACGGGTGTCGCCATCGGTATTGAGAAGCATAGCTCTAACTCCGGATCGGCCTTGGCGGATATCGTCCATCGTGAGGGAGGGAACAAGGTGTTGTAGCGATTTTAAGAAGAGTCTCTTAGAGAATGCTCGTCGGTATTCATTAATCCCGAAAGATATATTCTTGAAAAAGAGCTTCCAGGTGCCGGCATAGCTTAGGGCGTCGAAGGTGTCTCGCAGATCGAAATCAGTTTTTCCGTAGCCCTCGCGCTTGAAGGTGAAAACTGCATTGGGACCGCACTCGATTTCTCCGTTCGTCATACGGGTGAAATGCACTCCAAGGAAAGGGAAATCGGGGTTAGGTACGGGATAGATTAGATTCTTAATCTTGTGCTTAGCGTGGTCGTTAAGCTCGTAGTAATCTCCTCGGAAGCCTACTACGCGTTCTCGCAGCTTGACGCCATCCTTGCGGGCGAGGCGATCGGCTTGGAGTCCGCCACATACGATAAGGTGCTGAGCGAAATAAGTGGCTTTCGAGGTTTTTACGAGAGTACCGTCACCCTCGTTGGCGAAATCTAGGACTTCCTCAGAAAGATGAACTGCAGATTTTTCTTGTATAGTAAGTGCGACATCTACCATCTTCTTCGTGGCGTCCCTGAAATCGATTATCCCAGTACATGGAACCCAAAGGGCGGCCTCTCCCCTACACTCTGGTTCGATCTCGCGAAGCTGAGAGCCGTTAATGCGCTCGATGCCTTCTATATTATTCTCAAGACCTAACTTATGAATCTTATTTAAAGAAGGTTGTTCAGCTTCTGTGGCAGCCCCTACTACTTTACCACATACATCATGGGGAACGTTGTTTTCTTTCGAAAATTTCACAAGCTCATGGCGACCCTTTACGCAGTTCTCCGCCTTTAGGGAACCAGGCTTGTAATAGAGCCCAGAGTGAATTACGCCAGAGTTGTTGCCCGTTTGGTGATCCGCTAAAACATCCATTTTATCAATGAGAAGCATCGTCTTTTTAGGGTAGCGCATCTGCATCTTATAGAATGTCGCAGCACCAACGATACCACCACCCACTAAAATAACGTCGTAATTTCTCATCGGTTTTTGAATCGTCTGTAAAGGTAATATGCAGTCGAGAGAATGATGTTTACAATTTCATAAAACGTACTATCTTACGCAGATGTTTAAGAATATGTTCAAGAAGAGGGAAGGTGAAGAGAAAGTTAAGTGGGGATGGACGATGTATGATTGGGCAAATAACGTATACTCGCTTGTAATTACTACGGCGATTTTTCCTGTTTTTTATAACAACTTGACTTCTGAAAAAGATGCGCAAGGAAAGATTATTGACGGTACGGATAACGTAATGTTTTTAGGAATGGAGTTCGTAAACACACAGCTATACAGCTATGTCCTGGCTACGAGCTTTTTAACAATCATAATAATAACCCCTTTGCTTAGTGGGATGGCCGATTATGCAGGAAAGAAGAAATTATTTATGAGGATATTCTGCTATGTCGGAGCGGCGGGATGTGTGGGGTTGTATTGGTTTGATGCAGATCATTTGGAATTGAGTATGATACCGTTTTTTTTGGCGAGCTTAGGGTTTTGGGGTAGTGTGGGATTTTACAATGCATTTCTGCCTGAAATAGCTCCAAGGGAGGAACACGATAGATTGAGTGCGAAAGGATATGCTATGGGCTACTGGAGTTCGCTTATCATACTCGTTATATGTGCTGGGATGATCATAGGTGTTGGAACACACACTACGACCTTTTGTTTTGTACTTGTAGGCTTGTGGTGGTTTGGTTTTGCTCACATAACATTTAATGCGCTTCCAGAAAGTGAAATAAAAGATTTACCGCCGGGAAACATTCTTACGCAAGGATTTAAAGAGCTCGTCGGAGTGGCTCGTGAATTGAAAGGGTTCGTTCACCTCAAGAGATATTTGGGTGCGTTTTTTGTTATGAGTATGGCTATCCAGACCATTATCATCATGGCTTCGTCCTTCGGGATTAAAGAGGTGGGACTAAATGAAACCGAACTGATTATTACAATTTTTGTGGTAAATCTACTAGCTATTCCTGGAGCGTTTGGATTGAGTGCTTTGAGTCGTAGAATTGGAAATATTCGAGCCTTAATGGCTTGTATAGCGGGGTGGGCTGCTTTGTGTTTATATTCATATTTTTTCGCTACTACAAAGATTGGATTCTACGTTGCTGCGGGGGCTATAGGTTTCCTTATGGGAGGAACACAAAGCTTAAATAGAGCTACCTACTCAAAGATTCTTCCTAAAACGAATGACCCCGCCTCGTATTTCAGTTTCTACGAAGTACTAGAAAAAGGAGGACTTATTATCGGGATGTTCGGATGGGGTTATATCGAGGGATACACTGGCTCGATGAGAGAGTCAATTCTAGCCATGATAATCCTATTCTCTCTTGCTTTCTTAGCTATGCTGATGGTGCCTAAAGAGTATAGAAACAAAGTCCACTATGCTGGTTAAGCTTAGTGAAATAATGAAATAATTATTTAATCTCGAAAGTAACCCTGCGGTTTTGAGCTCGAGAGATGTCATTATCGCGCGTACTTGCAGGATCCATATTACCCATATCTGAAACAGATATTTGTGTAGAGAGAACTCCTTCGGCTGCAAGCATCCTTCTTATTTGGTATGCACGATTCTTTCCAATCATCTTGTAGCGAGGGTTAACCTGCCCTTCATTTCTCTCATCATCATCGCTATGTCCCACGATCGTGATTTTCATCATAGGATTCGCTTTAAGAATAGCTGCAATTCTAGAAACAGTTTGCTTACCTGTGCCAGTCGGAGTACGCTTTAAGAAAGCATAGTATATAGAGCTAGATAAAATAATCTCAGCGTCTGTCATGTCCTCCTCTTGAACTGAAGAAGAACCGTAAACCAGGTCCATACCTCTTTCATCAGCAGCAGCACAAACACATTGAGACTTTGCCTGAATATCTACGATTTTAACGTTATCAATGTAATAGTAGGCGTGGTTCATTTGAGCTCCCACAATGCCCATTGGGCGCTTGACCTTATCGATGGTCATATTTTCTCTTCCCCCGAAACATCCAATCACGACATACTCTTCTTGGCCAGTTCCCACAAATGTTCCGCAGAAGGTCTCCCATCCATCGAGGAATTGGAAAACCTTATTTGTCTTTTGCTTAACGTCAGCTTGTTGAATCACATCACCGGTATTAGTATGATCGATTTTTCTATCGCTCATGAGAACTCCAATCTCATTTACAGCAAAGCGGCTTAAATCTGCCAAACTTATATCGAAAGAAACGCAGTACATAACATTCTTTTCAAGAGGTTGAGTAAGCTTAACTTCGAGGTAACTTCTGCTTAACCTAGGATCCTTAGAGTAAGCTCTAAGTCCTGCATAACAAAGACCATCTGAAGGATCCTGCTTTCCGTAATTATTTGTTGGAACAGCAACCTTGTCTCCTTTAGCTCCATCACCATAGATATCAGCAGCAACTTCCGTTGCTGCAAACCAATCCATGCTGAACTCCTCCATTTGGCCATAAGTACGAAGCTTATTAATATTCGTATCCTCGAAACCACCATTCGGCACAAGGTTAATCTCCTGAGCATCAGCGCCAATAGTTAAACTAACCACCGCAACGACAGCCGTGAGTCCACGTAAAATACTTGAGGTTTTCATATGATTGTTTTTCAATTTTATTCTTACAGGTTTGCAAGGTAGCATACTTTATGCCAAACTTACTTTTCTTTAACAAATGTCGGTGCGATAACTAGATCCTTAGAACCACGAGTGTGAACGTAGAATCCCTCCCCCGATTTAGCTCCCAATTTGCCAGCCATAACCATATTCACTAACAAAGGACAAGGAGCATACTTCGAAGCATCGAGTCCATCTTGAAGCACTTTCATAATAGACAGACAAACGTCAAGCCCTATGAAATCTGCAAGTTGAAGTGGTCCCATAGGATGAGCCATACCTAGCTTCATCACAGTATCAATCTCCTCTACTCCAGCAACACCTTCGTTTAAGGTTATAATTGCCTCATTAATCATTGGCATCAAAATGCGATTTGCCACAAACCCAGGGTAGTCATTAACCTCAACAGGCGATTTCCCTAGAGAAGAACTCAGATCCATAATCTTCGTGCAAGTCTCATCAGAGGTAGCATATCCCCTGATAATCTCAACCAGTTTCATAATCGGAACTGGGTTCATGAAATGCATCCCTATAACTTTATCTGGACGACTCGTCACAGCTGCAATTTTCGTAATAGAAATGGAAGATGTATTCGTAGCGAGAATGCAGCCCTCTGGAGCAGTAGCATCTAGATCCTTAAATATCTTTAGCTTTAAATCAATATTCTCAGTAGCCGCCTCCACAACTAAATCCGCACCAACAACAGAAGCTTTAAAGTCAGTCGAAGTAACCAATCGACCAAGCGTCTCCTTTTTATCATTCTCTGAAATGCGCTCTTTCGCGACAAGTCTGCTTAAATTCTTATCTATTGTAGCTAAGGCTCTATCAAGAGCATCTTGTGACATATCGACTAGGCTTACGTCAAAACCCTTTTGGGCAAACACGTGAGCTATACCATTCCCCATGGTTCCAGCACCAATAACAGTAATTAACTTCATGGTCTACTTTTTAGTAGTTTTCATTGACTTTGTAGCTATAGCTTTCTTAGCCGAAGGGCTCCTTTTTATCACTGGCTTTTTAGCACCTGGCTTCTTCTTAGAAGCTGGGTTGTTTGCTGTTAGCTTTTTATCATCTTCTTTCTCCTCCTCTTCTTCAAAAGGTAGTGCTTTTTGAGATATTAGAAGATTATACCATTGTACAAGCTTTCTTAGATCAGAAGCGTAAACTCTACCGTGATCTAAATCAGTCACAACGCTATCAATGAAATCCTTCACTTCTTGTGGAGCAGAATTGTGAGAAAGATCTGGCTTTCCTTTGTTCTTATCAAACATAGACTTGAGAATTTCTCTTAGTGGAACGTCTTCTTCTATAGTGTACATCGTGATATCACTTAAGCTGCTAACTCTAAGCGAACCGGGGATACTAGAGCGCTTACCATCAATCATACTCTCAACAACTAAATTCTTAGGAGAGGATGCTAAAATTTTAAAAAGTCCGGGTTTACCCGAAATAGCTAATACGTCTGAAATCTTCATGGCGCGAAAGTACGTTAAAACTCAGGAATAGAACCTAAAACAGCAATGGGCTTCGTAGTGTCAGTAGCCACAGCGTAATGATTTAGGCCATTAGTCAGCAGAAGGGTTGGAACCTTTAAAACAAGATTATACCTCGCGGCTTGATCTAGAGTCTTCTGGGAAAGTGCAATATTCGGAGCCTTACACTCAGCGAGAAGTACAGGTTTTCTATCCTTATTAAAGCAGACCAAATCAGCTCTCTTCGCCACATCGTTCAAAATCAAAGTGTGCTCCACAGCCATAAGTCCCATAGGATACCCTAAGTTTTCCGAGAGGTGATATATGAGGTGTTGTCTCACCCACTCTTCTGGTTCTAAGGCCACCCACTTCTTTCTAACAAGACAAAGAATCTCATCATGTTTATCACCCTTTCTTGCAACAAGGGTGGGTCTGGCAAAGTTCAATACAGGAAGATCTGATAACCTAGACATTCCGCAAATTTAATCTTCTAAGCTATAACTTAGCCATATGGCTCATAGGCAAATTATTCGGGACATTCAAGCTGGTAAATTTTCACCCCTTTACGTTTTACATGGAGAGGAATCTTTCTTTATAGAAGAAATTTCTAAAGCTATAATCTCTAGCGTAGTTGATGAAGCCTCGAAAGACTTCAACGAGACTATACTTTATGGGCGCGACACAGATATTGCAGACATCTTAGCTGCTTCGCGCAGATTCCCCATGATGTCAGACCGCCAACTCGTCCTTGTAAAAGAAGCCCAAGAGCTTAAATGCTGGAATCGCAAAGACGAACTCGAAAAACTTGCCGCATACGCAGAATCCCCACTTTCTTCAACAGTCCTTGTCTTCTGTTACATGAATAAGAAAATAGATGGGCGATCGAAAGCTGTTAAAATACTCTCTAAAAACGGAATTTTATTTCTCTCAGATAAACTTCGTGACTACAAACTCCCCCAATGGATTACAGA
>DQKQ01000031.1 GCA_015660615.1 Flavobacteriales bacterium | reverse complement strand
TGCTGAAAAGATATTTCTGACTTCACTCCGCCACCACCTGTTGAGACACCAACTTTATCTCTCAGGTCAATTATTATTCTTTGGGCTGTTTTAGCGCCAATACCCTTCACTTTCTTCATGGCATCTACATCACCTGAAGCTATCACTTCAGAAGCAGTAGCAGAATCCATAGCTGACAATATTAAACGAGCTGTGTTTGCACCGACTCCACTAACACTAATTAGAAGAAGAAACATGCTTCGTTCCTCTTTAGTAGCAAATCCATATAGTGTTTGAGAATCTTCTCTAACTACCATATGAATATTTAGAAAAAGGGTCTCATCGTCAGGTAGAGCTTCAAAAGTTGTGAGGCTAATAGATACTAAATATCCTACACCTCCACACTCAATGACAACGTGGGTGGGATGCTTTTCAATAAGCCTTCCATTTAAATGATATATCATGATTGCGACTTATTATGAGCGTCTACCACCGCTAGTCTCACCATATCTACAATTTCCTTTGCCGAGGAGCCCATTTGAAGAATATGTACTGACTTCTTCATCCCTAAGAGGACAGGTCCCTGAGCTTCAACACCTCCCATTTCTTTAAGAAGTTTATACGAGATATTTCCCGCAGAAAGATTGGGGAAAATAAGAATGTTTACTTTTCGTTGGTTAAGTGCCGAGAACGGGAAGCTTTCTGCAAGCATCTCCTGATTTATTGCAAAATTCGCCTGAATTTCACCATCCACAATTAAGTCTGGATGATCTCTATGTAATATCGCTGTTGCATTTGACATCTTTTCAGCATCCTCACCTTTAGATGACCCGAAATTAGAATAGCTTAGTAGAGCAATACGAGGCACAATTCTAAGTCTCTTTACTGCCTCTGCCATTAGCAATGTAATATCAACAATCTCCTCAGCTGTAGGGTTCACATTAACTGTAGTATCTGCAAAGAACATAGGACCTTGATTGGTCTGCATTATGTACATACCCGCAACTTTAGATACACCTTCTGCCTTTCCAATAACCTGTAGAGCTGGCCTAATCACACGAGGGTAATTTCTTGTAAGACCTGAAACAAGAGCATCCGCCTCACCAGTTTCTACTAACATAGCTCCGAAGTAATTACGCCTACGCATAGCACGTTCAGCCTCTAATAGAGTTAATCCATGACGCTTTCTTTTTTCGTGCAATATCTCCCCAAATACTTTTCTCTTTTCAGCATGATCTTTATCACGCGGGTCAATTATTGTTGCAGACCCTAGTTCTAAGTTGTTCTCTTCGATTAGTGAAGTAATAATATGCTTACGACCTATTAAAATAGGGTGCGCAATACCCTCTTCAACTGCTTGTTCAGCCGCTTTTAGAACTTTATAGTGTTCCGCTTCAGCAAACACAACTCGTTTAGGGTTTTTCGAAGCCCTATCGCTAAGTGACATAGAAAAATTCGAAGCCTGTCCTAGCCTATTTAAAAGCATCGTATCATAGGCTTCCCAATCCTCAATAGGCTCACCTGCTATTCCAGATTCCATAGCAGCTTTAGCAACAGCAGGAGCAATAGCGGTAATCAATCGTGGATCAAGTGGCTTAGGAATAATTAAGTTACGCCCGAAAAACAGTGACTGTTCATCGTAAGCCTCGCTCACCTCATCTGGAACAGTCTCTTTCGCAAGGTTAGCAATGGCTTTTACAGCCGCAAGCTTCATAGCATCATTAATACCTGTAGCTCTAACATCTAGTGCTCCTCGGAAAATAAAGGGAAAACCTAAAACGTTATTTACTTGATTAGGATAATCGCTTCGTCCAGTAGCCATAATGATATCTTCTCTAGCTTCAATAGCTTCTTTGTATGGAATCTCTGGATCTGGATTTGCAAGTGCAAACACAATGGGGTCAGATCCCATCTCTTTAATCATACCACCTGATACAAGCCCCCCTTTACTAAGCCCTAAAAATACATCTGCACCTTTCATTGCATCAGCTAGAGACTTGTAAGATTTCTCAGTCGCGAATCTTTGCTTACTCTCACCTAGTCCTTCTCGTCCTGCATGAACATGACCTCTTGAGTCGAAAACGGCAATATTTTCGAGGGTAAGACCTAACTGAATATACAGATCAAGGCAAGACATCGCTGCTGCTCCAGCTCCACTAACTACAACTCTAACATCCTCTATTCTTTTCTCAGTAAGCTCTAATGCATTCAAAAGCGCCGCAGAAGAAATAATGGCAGTACCATGCTGATCATCGTGCATAACTGGAATATCTAACTCCTCTTTCAATCGACGTTCAATCTCAAATGCCTCAGGTGCCTTAATATCCTCAAGATTAATCCCTCCAAAAGTAGGCGCCATTGCCTTAACCGTTGAAATAAAATGCTCTACGTCTGTAACATCTAGCTCAATATCGAAAACATCAATATCTGCAAACACTTTAAAAAGCACCGCTTTTCCTTCCATAACTGGTTTACTCGCCTCAGGACCTATATCTCCAAGTCCTAAAACTGCGGTTCCGTTACTAATTACTGCCACAAGATTTCCTTTAGCTGTGTACTTGTATACGTCCTCCTTGTTATTTGCAATAGCAATACATGGTTCGGCTACTCCTGGGCTATAGGCGAGCGATAAATCTCTCTGAGAGCTGAATGGCTTAGTAGGATTTACCTCAATCTTCCCCTTCCTGCCCCTCGAATGATAATCGAGAGATTCTTGTTTATTCGGTGCTTGCATCTTCAGTAACTACTTCTCTAACTTCTCTTATCTAACTACCACAAATCTTTCTGTTCGAACAGCAATACCGTTAATTTCAAGTGTGCAAAAGCAAAGCCCTTGTGTCAATTCCTCTGAATTTATTGCAACCTTTCCACTTAGAACCAGCCCACTCTCTCGCATAATTTCCTTTCCCGCTAAATCCCTAAAAACAAGATCACATACGTCACCTGTGCGAATATAATACTCTAGCCATCCTGTTCCTTCTATAGGATTAGGGTACACTGTCCCTATTGATGAAATGTCGAGGTTTTCGTGCTCATTTTCAATTTCTGATGTTGCAGTGACCACATATGTGATTTGATGACATGAACCGGCAGTAATATCGCCAACTGGGTGAAAACAATATTCAAGTGTTGTTGTACCTAAAACATTGTGAGGATAGTAATACGCAATGAATGTGGTATCAGTAGCTCCAGATTGAAGGTTAACAAGTAGAGACGCATTTGTTGATGAGGAGGCGTCTGTGCCATAGTTATAACACAGAGGTCCCCAACAAAATTTTTCGTAAGCTCCCTCAACAGGATTCTCAGGCAATGATTGAACGTAAGGGTAGTTATATGGAGATACTGTATCTATGAAACTTCGAGTGCACATTAGAATCAGTTCTGAATCTAATTCGTTAAGAACATCCCAATGCAAAGAAATTTCACCCGAATGTAATTCATTAAGTGTATCTAGTGCAGCAAAAATCGTATCTGAAGGAGCGATAATTGTGGGTTGTGCTGCAATGGCTCCGACAAGTAAAAATGTCGAGGCCAGAATGATCGATTTGAGTTTGGTATAAAACATGAGTACGAAGGTAATACATTCCGTTTATCGAGAAAGCCGTTTCTTTGTCGCACCTATTAGAAATTTTGAACGATGAATTTTAACTTCTATAAAACATATAGCCCAGTGAAAAGCATATTGCTGGCTGGGGTTTTCCTTTCATTAATAACTGTCGATGCATATGCACAGTCTATTCCTTCAGTTAAACTCAAAGACCTCACTGGATCATCCATTGATACTGGAACGATAGAAAACGATGGTAATCCTATCGTAATCTGCTTCTGGGCAACATGGTGTAGCCCATGTAAAAGAGAGCTAAATACCTATATGGATTATTACGGGGATTGGCAAGAAGAGACTGGGGTGAAAATCGTGGCCGTAAGCATAGATGATAGCCGCTCTACTAATAGAGTATCACCATATATAATGAGTTCCGGATGGGAGTTTGA
>DQKQ01000085.1 GCA_015660615.1 Flavobacteriales bacterium | reverse complement strand
TCTGCTTAGACATGTTTGACTTCATACTACCATCAACTTTCGGTTGCGCTTTAGCTATGTAATCATCTATTCTTTTGCTCAAGTCATCAGCCGGAGTTGTTTGTACTTTAATGGTTTTCTGTGGAGTTGCTGGTACTTTAATGTTTTTCTGTTGGGCTCTATATGCTTTAGATCGTTTATCTACAGGACGTATTTTTGTACCTGCTGTATATTCTGCTTCAAGCTCGGCCTGTTTCTTAGCCTTCCACTTTCGAGTGGAAGCATATTTTGCTTGTATCCGCTCTGCATCTGTACTGTACTTGACCTTAGCAGGTAGAGGCGTTGCTGGAGTGGCGGAGGTAATTTCTTGCGGAGAGTCTGATTGTTGTTTGGCTTTTTGTCTGGCTTTCCATCTACGCGTAGAAGCGTATCGTGCTTCTTTGGCATCAGTGGCATTCTTATATTTTTTAGGACGACCCGTGGGTTTTGGTATTGCTATACCTACGGTATCATCTACCTGTTGCTGTACAGCCTTAATAGATAATTTTATGTCTTTTAACTTTGCCTTTGAAGCATTAGCCTTTTTAGCGGCCAGTTGTTGTACTATCAATTTGTCTCGCTTCATAATTGTATTAATAGCGGTCGCATATTGTTCAGCTGTTTTTTTATATCCCTTATCGATTGCAGTGGATAATCTAGATTGTAAATCCTTAAGTTGTGTATAATTAGCCATTGGTAATCCTTGAACATGTCCAGGATCAGCTAATTCTTTCTCCAATGCTACTCGCATCTTTTCTGATCTAGATGGCTTCTTGCTCTTTGCCACCGCCTTAGCTAGTTTGGCAAGTTGAGCAGTAGTGAATCCGAACACCTCATCTATTCGAGTTGGAGTGCTACCAATAAGGTCTATATATTTTCTCATATCAAAATCGTTCATAATACTATTTATCTCAATGGCATTAAACTAAATATCAATGAGAACAAATTATATGAGGCGAATCATGAAAAAACAATTATTAGTAATAGGCGCGGTTGCGTTATTAGGAACAGCAAGTGCAGCGGAAGAAGAGGGATTTTATTCTTCTTTGGGTGAAACATATTATAACGAGTTAGGATGCTACCAGTGTCATGGTGAAGCTGGTGAAGGCAATACAATTGCTCCACGTATAGCTGGTAAAGATTCTGATTGGATATTTCAACAGTTGAGATTGTTCCAAGTAGGTACTCGATCAAACCCGTTTATGATACACTATTCGAGATTGGCAGCTGGAAAAGAGCAAGAAATTAGTGATTGGTTAGAATCACTATGTGTATCTAAACCCTAATTATTTGTGTGAATTGTTTATTCGTTGACTGATTATATTATCTAATGTCTTTACTTCATTACTTAATGCTGGATCTGCTCCAGCATTTTGAATCGATTTAGCTAATCTATCTCTAGTTTTAACTATAACTGTTACATCTGTATCCTTTAATAATTCAGAAAAGTCATCTGCTGAAAATTTCTTAGGTTTCGCCGCTACTTTATTAGCTATCCATGATAGTACACCTTCATTTAATGAATTTCCGTTTATAATATCTATATAACTCCGCATGTTATCATCTGTGGTCATATCGGCTTCACATATAACATTGCTAAATTTATCAAGCACGTAAGATTCCGTATTTATATTCGAGTCCATTCCAACCCATTCTCTATCACCAGTAACTTCAGCCTCGTGTTGCGCATCTGTAATCTCTTTCATAACTGTATCATAAATATCACCGGCTGGTGTCATATCTGCGAGCCATTTAACTGCCGTCGGGCCATATTCTTGATATAGATATAGTTGTGCCCCCAACGCTAATGGTGCACCAGTTTTTTGCCACAGGCTGTCTCGATTAAGAGTTTGGAATGAATGTAAGTCGGCATCTGAATATCCTGGTATATATTCTTTATGACGAAGAAATCCTTTTGTATGGTGGTCATCATCCTTGAGTCGGTGTATCCATCTATCGGCCTTTTTTTGTTGGTTCGCTATTTTCGTCTCAGCCTTGGTTAGTGGTTTAAAGTTAGCGGGCGGCTTTGGTATTTGTGCCGCACTTGGCTTTGGTATTTGTGCGCCCGGGTACTTTGGCTTTGTGCCGAGTTTAATTAGTTCGTCGCCCATCTTAATCGCGGCTTTGCTACTTAGTCCTTTTAGCCAATTCCAAGCTCTCACTGCGCCCATCACTTCATTTAATTGTATAGATCCATTGGCGACCAAAGCCTCAACCAATTCAAGATCATGTAAGGTCTCTAATATGTGTCCTGCTTCCACTATTACATTGGTTTTAATGTCAAGCTTGGACTCTCGTGTGATTTTTGGCTGAGTGAACGCGTCGGCGACCTTGTCTATAACATAGGGCGCCGCCACATAACCTGTAGCGATCGAAGCCGGAACTAGTGGTTTAAGAATAGGGTGTCGGTCTTTAAGTCCTGGTATCCACTTGCCTTTGGTATTTGTGTAGCCATGATATAGTTCATCAGCTTTACCACGCATGAATGGGTTGGGACTCTGTAAAACTTTTCCGGAGCGTTTTAGGAATATTGAGGCGGGGGTAAGGAGATGATTTCTAATATAATTAGCCCAACCAATCCATTCATTTAATTGTACGGATTCATTAATGAATAGATCTTCTATTTTCTCGTTGAGTTGTTCTTCGGTTAGATATTTGTTATTCTTCATTCGTCGTTATTCTCCTTATCATCGAAATAATGGGCGGCACCAATAAGAGCAGTGCCTCCTGCTCCTATTCTTATTAATACATCTCCGACTTTATTTATTGCTGGTGGAACCCCCATATTACCAAGATCTAAGTCTTTGGCGGGCGGCTTTGGTATTTGTATGTCAGTGGGAGTCTTAGGCGTTTTTAATTTAAACCTAGGCTTAATTTTTGGCGGCACTAGCTTGCCAGAGTTGGGGGCTTGTCTTATGCCCCAGTTTTTCAATATCGTGCCGGC
>DQKQ01000055.1 GCA_015660615.1 Flavobacteriales bacterium | reverse complement strand
CTCATAATACGTATTGCAATTTCTCCTCTATTCGCTATTAAAATCTTCGTAATAGATCTCTTTTTGATTCGGCTCATCGTTAAAATGCTTCGTTAATCCATTTTCAGACTCTAAATCTAAGGCATAAAAAAAGGGGCAAGCGATTCTTATCGCACCGCTCAACCGCATACCCTTGCTGTCTTCCGACCCTGGGGGATTAAGCGGGAGCTGGTCGTAAGAGACTTGCCCCAGATGCAAAGATAAGGTAGTATCTTGCACTCATGAAAATAAATCAATTAGTTTGGCAACACGGCGGATTGGCAGCCCTTATTTCTGTCATACTTAGTCTGGTAGCGTACATTATTGGAGTTGAAGCGTTAGTGGGATGGCCATTAGGCATGGCACAATTTCTGCTAATTATCATCACAATGATTGTTGTTAGCCGAGCAATTCGTGCAGATGAGAGCGGGATAATAAATTTCTCTAGACTATTAGGCCACATAATGATATCTGTGGTATGTATTCTAGTTTCTTCCATCGTTTTCAACCTTGTGCTTTTTAATTTAATCGATCCAGAGCTAATAGATACGGTTGCTGACATTACGTTAGAAAGAGTTGAGGGAATGATGGAATCTTTCGGCCTTGAGGGTGATCTACTCGAACAAACCTTATCTGACACTGAATTAGAGATTCGCAAGGGATATACTTTGTCTGGGGCCATTGTTGGCCTTTTATACACTTCAGCTTTTTGGGGTTTAATCGCTCTTATTGTTGCTGCGATATTTAAACGTAGTCCCGAGAATAAGATTAATTTTTAAGGCCAAATGGATATTTCCATAGTTATTCCGCTTTACAACGAAGCTGAAAGTTTACCTGAGTTAATGGAGTGGATTAACAGGGTCCTCGAAAAAAGAAAATTTGAAGTTGTCTTTGTTGATGATGGGTCTAAGGATGACTCTTGGTCTGTTATTGAAAACTTGAAAACCAACTACCCAGGAAAGGTGAAAGGGATCAAGTTCGCTCGTAATTACGGCAAGAGTGCCGGACTACAAAAGGGTTTCGAGGCTTCTATAGGTGCAGTCGTATTCACTATGGATGCTGACTTACAGGACAGCCCTGATGAGATTTTAGTTATGGAGAAGCTTCTTCTTGATGGAGGGTTTGACCTAATAAGTGGATGGAAAAAGGAGCGACATGACCCACTTTCTAAAACCATTCCAACAAAACTATATAATTGGATGACGCGTAGGGTGAGTGGGATTTATCTAAACGATTTTAATTGTGGATTAAAGTGCTATAAGCATGACGTTGTCAAGGCTATAGAAGTACAAGGCGAGATGCACAGATATATTCCACTTCTTGCAAAATCTGCTGGATTCGATAAAATTGGAGAACATGTAGTTTCTCATAGAGCTAGGAAGTACGGGGCTACTAAGTTTGGCATTGAGAGATTTACAAATGGCATGCTAGATTTATTGACGATTGCATTTGTTCAGCGTTTTGGACGTAAACCCATGCATTTATTCGGGTTTTTAGGGCTCTTAACGTTTTTAGTAAGTGCAGGCCTTTTTATAGCAATTGCAGGATATAAACTCTATGCAATTAACATAGATATGGAGGCAAAAAACATTACTGAAATTTCTGCGTTTTACGTAGCCCTAACAGGAATGATTTTAGGTTCTCAGTTGTTTTTAGCAGGTTTTATTGCTGAAATGGTTTCCCGAAATAGCCCTGAAAGAACAGAATATAGAATTTCAGAAAAAATAAATTAAGGTTTTATGCCTTTATAGGGCCTGAAGCTACAAGTTTATTCCCATCATAAAGTGTTGCAAACTGTCCAGCTGTTATACCTTTTTGTGGTTTGTCAAAGTATAGATTTAGCCCTTCCTCAGTCATCTTAACTTTCCCTGTTTGAAGAGGTTGTCTATATCTAAATCTAAGAAGGTATTTACGTGTTTCGCCTATTTCCATTTTGTGAGACGGAAGCACCCAGTGAACATCTTCTTTCGTTATGAGTAAGGCACTTCTCATAAGCCCAATGTGATTGTCACCTTGTCCTACATATACAGTGTTTGTAATAACATCAGTTCCTATTACATATAGTGGTTCAAGTTTACCCCCAACGTTGAGACCTTTCCTTTGGCCTACAGTGAAAAAGTGAGCTCCCTGATGTTGCCCTATGATAGATCCCATTTCAGGAGTTAATGTATATGGATCAGTTACAGCTTTCTGAGATGATTTGAATGTTGAGTGCTCATTTGAGACTTGGATAATATCCCCAGATTTAACGCTTAGTTTTTGCTGCAAGAAATCCGGCAGCCTAACCTTACCTATAAAACATAATCCTTGACTGTCTTTTTTATCAGCGGTATGTATGCCAGCATTTTTCGCGACTAACCGCAGGTCTGGTTTCAGCATATTGCCAATAGGAAAGATGGCGTGTTTAAGCTGGTATTGAGTGAGTTGACAAAGGAAATAGCTTTGGTCTTTATTGGGGTCAGCACCGGCAATTAATTCATATTCGGTTGAGCCATCTTCGATGATGGTTTCATCTCTTTGACAGTAATGCCCTGTTGCAACAGCTTCAGCCCCTAACTTGAGTGCGGCATCTAAAAATAAATCGAACTTAATTTCTCTGTTGCAAAGAATGTCTGGATTTGGTGTCCGACCTTGTTCATACTCAGAGAACATATAGTCAACTATTCTCTCGTGATACTCAGCACTAAAATCTATTACTTGGAAGGGGATCCCCAAGTGCTCAGCCACAAGCATAGCATCATTGGAATCGTCGAGCCATGGGCAATCATCACTTATTGTAACAGATTCATCGTGCCAATTCCTCATAAATAACCCAATTACGTCGTGCCCTTCTTCTACTAACTTATAAGCGGCAACACTAGAGTCAACACCACCAGATAATCCTACGACTATTCTCATAATGCAAAGTTACAAAAGGCGAAAGGTTATGTGGTGGTTTGCTTAGATAGAGATTTTCAACGAAATTGCGTATCCGCTTAAAGCTATATTTTAAATACGAGGCAACCTTTTTACTAAGGTTTCGTCATGTAAAGCGGCGACTATAATGCAAAACAAAGAATTGCTTGCCCACATTAATGGATGCCTACGAGGAGATGATAAATCTCAGCGATGGGTTTTTGAACGGTATTACCGATTAATGTTTGGTGTGTGTTTGCGATATGTTTCGGATAAAGACGCCACACAAGATGTTGTTCAAGAGGGGTTCTTAAAAATATTTTTAAGTATTCATAAGTATTCTTCTAAAGGTTCTTTTGAAGGTTGGATGCGGCGCATCATGGTTAATACATCAATAGATGCTATCAGAAGTCGTAAGGCTACTGGATTGGTTCTAGGGGTTGAAGAATCTTTTGACTCATTTGTTGAAGAAGACGTACATATAAGTTATGATGAGGATGATGAAATGAATTTTACAGTTCACGATGTGCAAGCTGCCATGGCAAAACTGTCACCGATGTACCGTATGGTTTTCAACCTACATGTTTTTGACAATCTAGCGCACAAAGAGATCTCTGATGAATTAGGCATTAGTGTAGGGACTTCGAAGTCAAATCTTGCTAAGGCAAGACGAAACCTTCGGAGCATTTTAGTAAATATGAAAAAGACAAATCATGTCTGATAAGAAGTTTGATAAAAAAATAAGAGAGACTCTCGAAAATCAGGAGCCAGAAGCAACTGCTGACTGGGGGAAGATGAAAGAGAGATTAGCTGCTGTAGCGGCCCTTGGAGCTCTAGGGTTTGGTGCTGCTAGCACGCGTTTAATTTCTCAATTATCAATAAGTGCCGCAGTGATTTTAGGATCTGCTTCACTATATGTAGTTCAGCGTTTCCTTACATTAGAGACAGTCGTTAATGAAGAGCCTATTGAGATAATCATTGAGGATGGTTTGACGAATTTTGAAGATATAGGGCCTGATTATGGAGTAGTATATAACGAAGAAACTGGAATGCTTGAGCCTGTTGATCCTGAGCAGTTTGATAGAGAAGAACAGATTAAACAGATAATAGTAGAAAGTGAAGAAGTAGAAGAAAGGGTTGTCGTAAATCATGAGAATCAAGTGACAGGTGATGAGTCACAGATGAAAGAAAAAGATGTGTTTCATCCGGCTTCAACAGCAATCCCATTTGAAGTTTCTACAAAAGAAGCTTGTGTAGGTATTAAAGTTGATTTCGAACTTAGAGATATAGATAAGACGATGAATTTTTTATGGAATTTTGGAGATGGTAGTTTTTCCACAGAATCAGATCCTTCTCATGTCTATGACGATGAAGGTGTTTTTGATGTAACTCTTTCAGTTAGATCTCAAGGAACAGGTATTATTAAAACCAGAACAATTGAAAGTTTAATCGAAGTGCACCCACTTCCTGAAGCCGTGTTTGATTGGACTATGCCCCGTAACGTTGTAAATAGTGGAGTGCAAGTAGAGTTAAATAACAAAACAAAAGATGCGAATTCATCTACTTGGATAGTAGATGGTGCGATTTCTGAAAATAACACGCCCGAGTTTAAAATCCCTGGTGAATATGAATTAAACCTTATAGCTTCAAATAAATTCGGCTGCCAAGATCACACAACGAAAGTTATCAAATTTGGGAATAGAAATTCTTTAAATGCACCTGCGAGGTTTAGCCCAAATAATGACGGACGATATGACACATTTATGCCATTTGGTTTAGAAGGACTTTCTGAAAAGTGGGAGCTTGTTATTTCCGATAAAAATGGCGAGATAGTATTTTCAACTACTGATTTCAACACCCCTTGGCAAGGAGATTTTCGCAATGGCGACTTAGTGCCTGATGGTCAGTCTTTTAACTGGACTGTTGTATGCTATAGTCACAGTGGTAAACAACGACTTTACAACGACATAATAGAGGTTGAAAGGTAGTGTTTGCGTCTTCTTAAACCGTATTCATAAAGTTTATGAATGAATTAGTATCTTGCAGCTTAATGAAGCCCCACTTATTGAGTATGAATTATCTGATTAGTTTTCGCTTTCTTTTTATTGTGTTTTTGAGTATTTCATGTTCCGTGAGTATTTTTTCGCAAGAGTCAATAATCTACACAATGGGGTCTGCGGATGTAATCATTTATGAATGTGGTACGAGTGCTGTTTTTACGGATGACAATAGTGGTACGCAAGACGCTCAAGACCCATATTCTTGTACAAATAATACGATTACATTTTGTCCTGATGTTCCTGGAGATGCAGTTCAAATCAATTTTCTAGGTTTCGATTTACAAACAAATGCGAATCCGAATAACAATGATGCGCTGTATGCATACGATGGAGATAATACTGGATCTAATCTAGTTGGTGTAGGTACTGGGAATAGTTTTGATGGTGTAAGTATAACTGCTTCAATTGATAATCCAACAGGATGTGTTACGTTTCAATTTGTTTGTAATAACAATGCTTCAGGTGGCGATATAGGTTGGGCTGCTACAATAAGCTGTGTGACTCCATGCTCATACCCTGTTTCGGGACTTGAGTTGGTTTCACCCGAACCATTTCCCAACAACCAAGAAGGCTCTATAAGTATAGGCCTTTGTCCTGATGATGTTATCACTTTTTCTGCAGAATCTGCATTTGGAACAGATGGGTTTGCTCTACAATCTCTCGTTTGGAATTGGGGAGATGGAGCAGTAGAAATAACGGATGTTTCTGATGGGCTTATTGTACCTCACTCTTATGCTGTGCCGGGTGAGTACATTGTTACACTTACGGTGGTTGACGAGAATGAATGTAACAGTACGAACCTTCAACCTCACCAGGTCTTAGTCAGTACTTTGCCGATATTTAATACGGAATTTACGACACCTATTTGTGCGGGTTCACCTGGGTTTTTAAATGGTGATCCTGTTCAGTCTATTACTTGGACTGCTCTTCCTCCTGTAGGAGTTTCAGAACTAGCGGACCTCCCAGATGCCACTGGAGTTGCTTTTACATCAGAGTTATTCATTGATTTTTTCGAGCAAGGTCAAGTTCTAGAAAACTGTGAAGATATTGAGCTTATTACTGCAAATATTGAGCATTCGTTTATTGGAGACTTGACTTTTTGGATTACTTGTCCTGACGG
>DQKQ01000257.1 GCA_015660615.1 Flavobacteriales bacterium | reverse complement strand
GCATATGGGCTTGTCAGAGGAGACTGATCCCATGCAATCCATCCAGGTGACCCAGGAGTATTTTTTCCAGCCCCATGCGGTGTCACACCATGGGCTGCATCAAGGTTGAACTCAGCTTCGCCTACAATGTCCAGTCCAAATTGACTATGATAACCCACCCCTCGACCAGAAATAGGAACATCTGCATAATCAGAAAGAAGAGATGATTCTGCTCCCATGTAGAATGCACGAAGCAGATCCAGAATTTCTCCCGAAAATGTTTGACTAAAGGCATTCATCGTGACAGACACTAAGGTTTGAAAGTCAACCTGCCCGAACATAATAAGCCCAGCAGGATGAACTAGTTTCTTTACAATCTCTTTGTAGGTTCCAATCGAAAACCCAGACCGGATTACATATGAATAAATTTGATAAAATCTATCATCCTGAATAAACTTTGGGCGCCAATTTGATACAGGTGAAGTTCCTATCTTGCCTGAGTCATCTAGATATTCACCGGCCTGTTTGAACTCTGCACCAATTTCTGCGGTGAGTATTGCATCTTTTTGCTGTTCGATTTTAACGTAGTCAATTGAGGTCGAGTCATTTTCGGCGGCAAACTGTATATAAAATGTGGGGCGAATAAATGTCGTATTTCCTGTGCCCTGTTGTGTCGCGGCACTTTCACTTCCATGTAATTTTACAGGATTCAACCAAGCATATTCTTGTTTATTATAACCAGTGCCGTCTTGTATAGTATTTCCACCATGGCCAATTGCGTTGGGTGGGTTATTTACTAATCCCGGAGCCGAAGTGTTTCCGCCATAGACGCCTGTGTAAGTAAACCAACCGGGGCCAAAGGTACTTTCCAGTCCAGCAGTTTCCTCTCCACGTTCTTGTATAAGAGAATAAGGATACGAAAAGTTCTCGCCGCCGGCGGGGGTCGCAGTTGAAGGATTTCCCGAATCTATTACATCTACTCCTGTATTAGAAATTCCTATTATACCAACAAGGGCATTTGATGTTACTGCGGCGCCCTCATCTTTGGCCCGAACACTCATCTTATAATGAACATTTGGATCATAAGGAATATTCTTGGTGGTCCACATCCAAACACCATCATTTCCGGGGTCTGTCGAATTTCCTATGCGTAAGTATGTTCCTCCGGCATAGTCCTTACGTTCACTCTCAATTTCACCACTAATTGCTCTACCTGAACCATCTTCAGCATAGGCAGTTTGGTCGTACACATATTTTTCGCGGAAAAAATCAAATGAGGTTGGTATGTGACCAGGAGCCGGAGAATAAAAAGTTCCATGTTGATTGAGAGCTTTCCAATCCCCACTCAGGACCTTATCAAACCTTCCTCCAGGATTTGCAAACAAATGTTCAACTTGAGCCCACGAAAGAGCCTTGTCATAGTATCGAGTCTCGTCAAATCTACCATGGACCCTTTGATCGCCCTCTGTGACAAACATGTCTCCATTTGCACTCTCGGACTTCTCGCCGAGTTTGACTGCGCGCCCTTGTGCAGGAATTCCAGTTCCTAAGAACAAGGCTCCAGTTTCAGTGCCCTGATTAGGAAAGGCATAGGGGCTTGGTTCAAATTGCCCTTCCGCAGCCTCTTCTAACATTATACCGTCTACATAAATGTCTTGCTCGTCGTCACCAGCCAAATACTGAAAGGTTAGAGCGTCAACTTCATTGCCGGCAGGTGTGGGAGTTTTTCCAAATGTAATGTATCCAATATCATATGCATCCCCACTTACCAAATCTCGAAAAATTTGAAATTCGACGCTGGTTATTGTTCTTTCGCGCCAAGTAGGAATTTTGTGCATCCGCCAATACTCGGTATTCCAAGATGCGCCAGTTAGGTCTATGGATCCCGGGCTCGACAACCACGCCTTGGCTATTTGATTGCCACCAGTTCCTCCCATGGTTGCGTCTTCTTCAGTCGTCCATCTTAATATCAAATGATTTTGTGTATTAGTCTCAAGTTGTGGGCCAAAAGTACCATCGGAATGACTAGTAAGTAGGTCACTCGTCCAGCAAGCGATTGCCTCGCGGCCTATTAACTTATCGGAATCTAAATCTCCTGTATTGTTTGGGGCGGTCGTATTTGCTCTCCATCTCAGCACTACCTCATTAATTTCGTGCCCACTAAATGGATTATCACCTGGCGGAACGGGCTCGCCGGCCCCATCACCCATAAGATTAAAGTTGGCTTCAAGTTTTCGGTGCCTTGGAGCGACATCTCCAGCAGAACCAACGGTAACATATAACGCAGGATCACCCCAAGTGTCACCAGTATAGATCGTAACCATGCCATTAGGCGCCGTGCCCTGGATGTCTGCCCAATTAGATTTATTTGTGATTGCCGCGGAGTAGAATGCATCATCTATAACCCTGGTCGACGCGAGCGTACCACCCCACCCTCCATAACCATAATATGTATTCGCATGTCTCAGATCAAAAAATTGATGTTTTCTAAACCATGTTCCGGCAATAGCGGCATTTGCGCCGACGCCGGCGCCCAAGCCTCCCCTGTGGGATCCGCTTTCAAGCCCCGTGGATTCACCTATAGTAGCAGGTACCGTGCTGTTCGGGTTAGTTCCGCCTGTATTATATTGGGGCATTGTGTTGTAGCCTAACCCAAAATCACTGGCATACCATGCATTAGATTTCCAAATTGCAGTATGCCAAGTATTTGCTGTACCGTCGGCATTCTTGCGTTTAAGCAAAGACAAAAGCCCAGAATCATAATCAGATGAGACTGGCTTTGTGGTCGCAGCAGAAACGTCTCCAGCAACTTTAGATGATTTCACATAGTAAGAAAAAATCCATCTCTTTCCTTTTGGAATTTCCATTAAATAAGGATTAATTCCAGACTCTCTCGTTCCTAAAGGATCATCAACCTTGCGAAGGGTCCTGTTGTAGTAGGTACCGGCCGGGCCCGGCATGAAATAATTCCAAATATAATTCGACATTTTTCCATCGGGAGCAGTCGCAGCAGTCGAAACATTAGCATTGTATAATCTAAAGGCATTTCCAGTGACGTAACTATTGGCTCCAGGAGTATCACGAATGACCTCAGCCCTTGCGGTATTTCCAGCACCAGCAGTTTTTGAATTAAGCTGGGCACTAATAACATCAACTGGATATCCAGCTTGCCAAACCGGATCGCCAGCTTGCTCGACTGTCCGTGTGGACATTTGATGTGTGGCCTCTAATTCCCGCCACGGTATGTTTGCGGCCGCGACAGTATGAGCATATGCAGAACTCGGGGCCTGGCCGGTCATTGCCATAGGAACAATATTCGGGCTACTTATTGTATCGGGGCCAAAGCGCGAATCCAATGTAAATCCATTGGCCAAAAGCAATCCATCTGTTGTGTTGAAAATATATACATTGGCTACAAGATTAGTATAGTCAATCGTGAGCGTGAACATGTTCCATGTGTTAGCCCTTACAGTGCCGCCGCCTGTATAAAGCCCTGGATTTGTTCCTGGATAATAGCCTGCACTATTTGCGAGCTTCTGATAGTAGCCAACAGAATTACCATTATCAAATTTTGCATTGGGGTATGAAAATAGGGTGTCTATATACTCGCCTGTCGTTGCGGTCGACGACGTATAGGCATTCATGGACCAACTCCAATGACTGGTTGTATCTCTTGACACAATCATTTCAGACCCACTACCTAGTTGATCGTTCATTGTTCCCGTAGGCTTTTCCGAAGGATTGAACCAGAAGGACCATGTCTGAGTGTTTGCACTACTAATATCATCATGGGGCATCAAGACCAGCCCGCCGTCGCCTTGCGTTTTAATTGAAGTGCTATCTGCCCCGAAGACTCCGGTATTTGCAAAGGCAACGTCGGAGCTGGGATCAATGGTTGGCCTAAATTCGTCATATTCTTTCAGAGAAAATCCGTCATACAATACAGTATTTCCGACACTTCTCGTGATGGCCGACGAGCTTGAGCCTACAACTAAAATTGAAGAATCAATTTCATTGGCTTTAAGATCGTTGCCGACTTCGGCGAGCCCGCCCCAACTATATCGCGAGTATACTTCGCCAGAGGTCAGTTGGCCGATGGTGGGCGCGAGATCAAATGTAAGATCAATAATCATCTCAAATCGTTCCCATTGTCGTGGGGCAGAAAAAGTAGTATGGGCCCTATGATAACTAACATTTGCTAGTGGATCTTCCATATTTCTTCCGAAAAAGTAAACAGTAAGAAATTCTGGTACTATATCAGAGTCCGAATATGCATAATAAGAAAAAATCCATTTCTTTCCTTTCGGAATTTTGGATACCCATTGGCCGTTCCATGCCTCGTCCCTAAACTCATAGCTCGAAACTACAGGCAAATTATTTGCAAATGCAACATAAGTTGCGCCGGAGTTAGTAATCTTATACTCTAAACTAGAAGATCCAGTATAACTAAAAGAGGTATTAATGCTCGCCTCCGGGTCGGCGCCGAACTGGGAAATTGGATATTTATCAGGAGGATCTAGAATTGCACTGCCCGGTAGAGCTATTGGATATAAACTCTCTGGTTTCCTACTAAAGTCTTGATATCCAGCTGGAACTAGATTCGGTGTCGTTCCCCGCCAAGATGCAACTCTCGCATGATGCCCCTGCCCGCTATCGTCATGAACAATAGGCTGAAACCCAATCCATCCATCCGAGAGATATGTATTTGCTCCTGTTCGATCTGGAACAGCCATGGCATTTGTATAACTGTAATTAATATAATTTAGCTGGACATCACTCAATGTGTCATAATTCGGATTTGCAACAAATGTAATGTCGCCTACACGAGGACCCTTAAATGTATTATTAGCCACAGGATCATGCCCGTCATTGGCTGTCCCATCGGCTGTGTTAATCGTCGCATCTTTGTGATAATAGGAATTCATCTTCCAATATCCCTTGAGCCCTTCGTCTATTCCTGGGACAGTAACAAAATTTCCAATACTATTGGAGGTTATTTTTGATGGATCCACCACCCATCTACTATCATTATATGCTTCTCCTGGGACATCTGAACCATAAGGATGGGGCGTAGAAGGACCCACATTTGACTTTGCGCCTCGGTTATCCGATTCGGCAAAGAATGAATTGGCGTCTGTATACTGAGAGAAATCATTATAGAAAATTGTCTCTAGTGGCCCAGCCGCAAATCGCGCCGCGCCTGCATCTGCATTATGGGGAGTCGTCATATCCAAAGTGGGGGTATTAATATAACTATAACCAGGATCAATAATTTTTATGGAAGTAATTGCACCAGAGGTCGCATTTGTTGTTGCGACTTCTGCAATTGCCCCGACACCATCGCCGTCCGAATTAACAACAACTCGGTCGCCGGTAACATAATTAGACCCCGGATCTGTAATGTTGATGCTGTTCATCAACCCATAAACTCTTGCCCGGACAATCGTTCCGTCACCAACATTATCAGTTTCAATATGTTCATTTGTGACAAAAGTTCCTAACTTGTCGCTTAATTCCAACTCAGAAAATTTAGATCCTGCATAGTCAATCTCTACTGCCTTTTCGACGAGCGCGGTGGCTTTTGAAATCTCACCTTTAATTTTTCGCCCAACAAGATCAGATATTGTAACAGATTGTTTGGTTCGTGGATCAATAGAATCAATTGCAACACGAATAACGGTGATATTTTTCCAATTGGCATCACTAGCCCGAATTATATCTGTTTCAGGAATATAGATAGAAATATCTTCGCCATATAACAATCGAAACAAAAACTTGAACGAGTTTTCAGTACCGCGAGCCTTATAGAAATCTCGAATATTTTTTAAGACCTTGCGAGTATCGGAATCTCTATGTAATGTCAGAGGAAGATTTACGGCAAATTCATTTTTGATATATTGGACATAATCGTCCAAAGTTTCATCAATATCTTTTGTGCCCAATAAATCTAATGACGCTCGCGTAGAACCAGCCTTGAGACTTTCTGTCTTATCTACAGGAAAAAACTTGGCACCACTCTTCTCGCCAACAATCTCAACATCTTTTATGAAAGTTTTACTTGTTCCCCCAAACGAGGTAATAATCGCAGTTTGGGCTGTTGCATCTCCAGACCATGCAAAAACTTTTGCAGACGCAGTTACTTCAGTCGGGTCATCCGAACTAGCCTTTTGCTGAATTGTTTCGCCAATTTGAAATTGGCCACCATAAGGATTGTTAATGGGATTATATATTGTTGGAAATGGATTGTCTACAATCAAAGAAAGTCTAGTGGGAGGAGATTCAGATTCCAAAAATTCATAATAGGATTTCAAAAACTGGACAAAATTATCATGATCTTCCCGAATAAAATCAGGAATCTGTTCTTCGAGGATCGCAGAAATTTTGTTATTTGTTATAGCCATTTTTTAATAGATACTCGATGCCCTTGTAACACCGACCGTTCCACCTATCACAGAAGAATCATCTAACATACTAACTGATAAATCAGAATCTCTAATTGTGAGTAATTGATTATAGTTTGGAACAATATCATTATTATTGGGTTTGACTGTAATAGACAATGTTCCCCCGTCTGACACGGCTGTCGGTCTAAATCCAGTAAGGACTATTTTCCCTGCATTATAATCAATAGTTCCTGCATCAGAAGAAACAACAGCCGACTGCCCCGAAACTATTTGCATCACCCCATCTACATCATTCAAGACACAACTGGTATGCCCTGCATAGGTAAACGGGCTACTGCTCAATGTTCCTTGATGCCCAGCATGAGGATGATATAATGGATTAGCAAACTTGATAGTATAATTTATTGATTCGCCAAGAGTAGGAACAATCTCTGCACGCAACTTGACACTAATTTCGTTATTTACAACACCAGCATTGTAGTCATCAACGGCAGATACTAGTCTAGAATATCTAAAGTAGGTTTCAAATTTTTCTAGATTGTTCTGCCCCCATTCTACAATTTCATTTCTAACACCCGCCATTAGCGTGGCGTCGGTCAATGGGGTCAATCGACTATCCCACTTGATAACAGCATTGATAACCAAAAAGATATACTCTGGGTCAACAAGAACTGGCTCTACTGTAATAACATTTCGACTCTTTAGGATATTCTTTTTGATGTTTTCTTTTTCGGTATCCGATAGAATATATCCCTTAACAGGCTTTATAGATAGATATACTTTACCATATTGTGGCGGATCATTTTCTTCTCCGCCCCAACATCGAACAGCGTCCAGCTGAGGATAATCAGATAATATTTTTACCACATAATCGTCCGTCGTGACTGCTCGATTTTGAGCCTCATAATTTCTAGGAGCCAAATATTTAATCGAGTTCAAATCTTCTTGAGGCGCGCCCGCGGCTGCTTTTTCGACCAAGGATACTGTTGGAGCATACGTTGTCGTCGAACTATTAACCCCATAAAACGGTGACTTAATAGGATCTACTTTGAATATGGTTGCGCCATTACTAGCATCACCCTCAGAAACAACATAGGTAATATCAATGATATTTCCGTTTACAGGACTGGCTCCAATGTTTCCATCACCAAAATAAATTTCATACTTGCTGTTTAGGATCTCTTGGACAAAAAATACTTTACTATCTGAAGTAACTGCGGTATAATCAGTAGAAAGAGTATAGATGTCTCCAGACGTTCCTGATAATGTATCTGTAACTAAAACAGTAATTGTCGAAGTATCTACCCCTTCATTGGGTATAATAAACTGTTGATTTTTTATCTGTTCGTTATACACATACTGAATTGACGAATATACACCTTGGGTAATTTCTATATTTGATGCAATATAAGGAACAACATCTGACGAGGAAGACGACGAGACTAAAAATCCTCCTGTCGAATTTGTCGTGGGAGTGGCCGTATACGATCCCGTTGACACAAACCCATAGGTCTTGTTATTTAATTCAGTTAAAAATACAGAACCTTTAGGAATCACAACATGTGTTCCTAATCTCGTTATATCAGTATCAGTTCCGCCCAGGTCATTTGGACTGAATGTGATATTCACTTTGGCCTTTGCGCCTATGACAGACCTAGGAGTATAACCCAATTGCTTGGCTAACGAAACGGCTGAGGACCGCAAGGTGGTCGAATCCAAAAACATCTCATTGGCAATCATGTTTGTATAGAAGGCATTATAGTGAGTATTATATGAAAGCAAATCTAGAAGAACGGCCATTCCAGAACCTTCAAAATCATAATCCGAGAATTGAGTCTGCGATTTCAAATAATCCTTCAGACTATTCTTGATTAGATCGAAATCAAGTTCGGTAACTTTAAGTTTACTTGTTGTATGGTTTGACATTTATCTAATTCTCTCTAGGAAAAAGGTGACTTGTCTTGATACAGCCTCATTGACAATAAAAAAATTAATAGTAACATTATATGCATTTTCGTCAGGTTGGGCAATGACCTTAATAGAAGTTAGATCCACTCGGGGCTCAAAATTATCCACAACCTCTTCGATTGAATTTTGAATCGTAATGGCCGTCGAAGGCATGATGTTATCAAACAACGAATTTTTAATCTTGCATCCTATTTCGGGATGAAATGGGCGCTCATAATGGCTCGTAAAAATTAAGTTTTTTAGAGACCGGATAACAGCAGCATCGGACACAAGAGTATTCAATTGCTTGGTGCTTGGATGAATATCAAAATCCAAATCCAAATCAGAAAATGTTTTATTTTTTGAAGCTAATAATGCCATATTTCTCTCTATTACTGAAGGCCTTCACCCTATTTATATGAATTTCCCTTATGAAATGTTAGTATAAGTCAGGTGATTTTTGAGCTATATTACACTTTAACCACCTGCAAACACCTTGGTACTACCACTTGCCACACTAGTACATCCAGTTATGGCGTCACCATTCCTGCCACACCCCTTACTATTAATAAAGACAGTGGTAGATCCAGTTTTTATAGGTGCTACATGTGATAGACAATCCGGACTAGCTGGAGGCAAT
>DQKQ01000223.1 GCA_015660615.1 Flavobacteriales bacterium | reverse complement strand
CTCCCTTTCAATGACGGCGAGTCAGCGATCGTTCCCGTTATGCTTGGCGATGCCCGCCTTTCTCAAAATATGGCGAATCGCCTGCTCGAAGAAGGCATATACGTAATAGGATTTTTCTTCCCAGTGGTGCCTAAAGGTGCAGCTCGAATCAGAGTCCAACTTTCAGCTGCCCACACGAAAGAACATCTTGACCGTGCTCTGGCCGCTTTCGAAAAGGTAGCACGCGAATTAGGGGTTATCGATTAGTATGCCCGCTTCACTCTCGGACAAATTCATTATCGTAGGTGCCGGCCTTGCCGGAACGCTTATGGCCTGGGAGCTTGAGAAGCGAGGAGTCATTTATGAGGTTTGGGATGCACCTAAGAATCCATCTAAATCCTCACGAACCCCTATCCATTCGTCTCCCCCAAACACCTCTAACCAAGCCTCGCGTGTTGCTGCAGGAATGTTCAATCCGGTGTCGTTTAAAAGAATAGTCGAAGTCTGGAACGCAAGGGAGCATATGGACGTGATGCGTGAGACGTATCTAAAGATAGAATCTTTCTTAAAGATACCGGGTAAAATTCTTCATAAGTCTCCTATTATGCGAGTCTTTCCTAATTCACAGTATAGAATGCTTTGGGAAAAGCGATTAGAAGACGAACATAATGTTTCACAATTCATAAGGCCTGTTAGTGATGAGGCTCCAGACGATATTGTTGCTCCACATGGTTTCGGAGTAGTGCCTGAAGCTGGTTGGGTCGATTTGCCACTTTTGCTTGATTCTTTTCGTTCTTTTCTTGAATCCAAAGGAAAATTTAGAGAAAAAACCTATAACTCCACATTTGATGACACTATTCAAACATCAAACTTTATAGACTGCAGGGGAGTAGGAGCCACGGAAGATCTCGCAAATCACAATCTTAAAATTCAATCAGATCACGGAGATGTACTCACTATAAAGTCAAACATTAATACGAAAAACATGTGTGTGAATAGAGTCAAATGGCTCCTTCCTCGAGGAAATCACACCTATAAATTAGGCGCTACATACAAGTGGAATGTTGTAAATAGTATTCCTTCTGAAGAAGGTCGAGAAGAACTTCTAACTGGCATTAAGCCCATAATATCATCTGAGGTTTTCGATAATTTAGAGATAACGAATCACGAGACAGGCTTAAGGCCCGCTTCAAAAGACAGAAGACCTTATGCAGGGAAAATTAATGAAAACACATACATTCTAAATGGATTTGGTACGAGGGGAGTATTGATTGGTCCGGCGACGGCAGCGCATTTAGTTAGGTTTATTTTTGAGGATAAAGAGCTGCCTAAGGAAATAAATACGGCTAGATATTCTTCTTAAACACACCTAACTAACTATTCTAATCCCACACATTTATAAGTTAGGAACCCATCTTGTCAAATGAACTAAGAGCATAAGGAGTAGTTAACTTCGTAAGATGCTCAGGCACGGAATTAGAAATATTTATCTTCTACTTTTTGCGATAGTGATTTCGCTTTCATTCTCTTGGTTACAATCTGATCAGGGAGGTCCTAAGCTTGACGAGGTAAACACAATTGCCATTACAAAAGCAAGCTTTTTATTTCAATTTGCAAGGAGTAATGATTGGCCAAACGATAAAAAACAAGGGAATTTCAGAATAGGCATTCAGGGCAATACAGCTCTGTATAATTTATTGGTAGAGAAGTACGCAGGACAATCCATAGGAAGCCAAATGCTCGAAGTTGTCGAGATCGATGATTCTGTACTAATGAGTGAATTCATTCATGTTTTGTACACAGAATCTGAGGGGGATGAGCTCCTACAGTTGATAGAGTACACGGCGGAAAAACCTATTATGGTAGTTACTTCAGTTGATGCAGATTCTGCTATGCCTGAAGGAGCTGTTGTGAATTTTGTGGTTCAAACCAGTAGGATACGTTATGAACTCGATATGGAAAATGCATTAAAACGTGGGTTGATTGTCGGTAATAGAATTTTATCATGGGCAATAACGAGATGAGAAATTATATAGGAATAATACTGGTGTTTAGTCTACAGGTTTTTGCATCTACACTATCATACTCTCAGAATTTTCATTCTGATAACATTGTGGATACTGCAATCGATTTAGCAGAGCAGGAGTTATTTGATGAAGCTTTAAAAATTATTGAACCTGCTCTTTCAAATGAGGCGAAAGACAATGCACGTGCTTGGTATGTAGCTGGATATTCTCACAAAGAAAAGTTTAAAAGGGAGGTGTTTATAGGATCTTCCACTTCAGGTTTGGCCTTAAGTGAGAGGGGTAAAGCTGTTATACAATTAATCAAAGCCTACGAAATCGACTCAAAAACAACTTCTACCTCAATTTCCTCGATGTCGCTTGATGCTCTAGATTATCTTTCGAAGTCCTATATGAATGATGTTGTGAGTGGTGTGCGGGGGTTTACAAGGGGGATGGATGAGGAGATTTTAGAGTATTTTAATGAATTCGTAAAAATTCGTAGTGTAATTGATAAAAAAGAAGATTGGAGAAGTGAGGAGGTTGAGGTTGAAAAGAATTTAGCCAGAGCTAACAGGATGTTACTGGAGAGTACATCAACAGATTCGGAAGAGCTTTTTACAAGAGTTATCGATCATTATAATAGAGCTATAGAACTCGATGGAGACGATTATACGTCGAGATATAATTTAGCTATTAACCTGTACAACAGAGGGGTCGCAAGACTGAAATCGATTGATCACACAACTGCGATGTTCGAGCTTATGGAAATCCAAGATGCGTGTGTGGAACTTTTCGAAAAGGCATTAAACCCTATGCTTGCAGCACATCGAATGTCCCCAGATAGGAAAGAGACTTTGAAGGGGCTTGTAACGATTTACAAGGCGCTAAGTAATGAAGAAGAAAGTGATAAATACAAGAGGGCTTTAGAGGCTGTGGTGAAAGCAGATAGCGAGTAATATGGGAAACTCGAACATAAAATTTAGGTTTACTATTGGTTGGAGAATGGGAATAGGGTTTGGGATTTTTACCCTCGCCGTAGGAGCATTATTTGTCCAAACAAGGTCTTTGTTAGGTGAGAGCAGGGTGATTGGTGAGAAGATAGACATGGAACTTGTGCCAAGTATTGAAGCACTTGAGGATTTAGATAGATCCCTCGGGGAAGCTCGGGGAAGCATCAAGCACTGGATTACTGTTCAGAGCCGATCTGACGATGCTCAGAAGCGTTCTTTAAAAACCTATATCTCAAAAACGATTCCCGAGAATATTGCCGCATTAAAGGAGATGAGCCCAGCTTGGGGGGGCGAGGCAAAAGCTCAGCTAGATAGCCTTAATAACGATATCGAAAGTCTGTTTTTAGTTTACAACGATATTATGAGGATGTTGCCTGATTTTTCGAGCTATGACAACCCGATTGCGATGATGGATGCGGAGTACTATGCTCTGGAAGGCTCAGATCTCCCACTTTACGATAACAGTATTCGCACGAGACTTAATTTCCTTTCTTCAGCTCAAACCTCTTCACTTCGCGCTGCCACTTCTCAGATGGAGCGCTTGGGAGATAAACTGAGTTTCTTTGCTGGGTCGGTGTCCCTTGCTGTAATTGTCCTTGGAATTATCGTGGGACTTGCCCTTACAAGATCCATACTTGTTCCGGTGCGCCATCTTAAACAAGCTTTGTTATTTATGGGAAGGGGCCAGCAACCGGACAATAAGGTCCCCATCACTCCAGATGAGATTGGAGATATGGCAGTAGCCGTTAATCGACTGGCGGATGGACTTCAAAAAACTAGGAAATTTTCTGAAGCTGTGGGTTCGGGAGATTTCAATGCCCCGTATGAACCACTTAGTGATGATGATTCTTTAGGTCATGCTCTTTTAAGTATGCGTGACGATTTGGCCGCCACAGAAATAGAACTTGAGCAAAAGGTGGAGGATAGGACGGCAGAAATGTCCAAGCAAAAGAAAAGAGCGGAAGACCTATACAGCGATCTGCGCGACAGTATAAACTATGCTTTGAGGATTCAGGAATCCATTCTACCAACTGAAAAAGAAGTGTCAGAGGTTTTCGATAACTCAGCCGTTTTCTATCGACCCAGAGATATCGTTTCCGGAGACTTCTACTTTTTCCGCTCAGTAGGTAGAGTTAGACTTGTAGCAGCGGTTGACTGTACAGGGCATGGAGTGCCTGGAGCATTTATGAGCCTGGTGGGATATAACGCCTTGAGTCATGTGACAAAGGTTTTCACTGAACCCAGTAAAATTCTAGACAGACTTAACTCTGCTGCTTTGGAAGTTCTTAGTTCGGAAACCTCACCAGACAACCTTCAAGACGGAATGGATCTTGTAATGTTAGCTGTGGATATGGAAAAAATGGAGCTTCTATATTCAGGTGCAAACAACCCCCTGTATGTTGTTAGAGAAGGAGAACTCCATGAAATGAAAGCGGATAAATTTGCTATAGCCTCGTTCAAACCAGATTCTAAGTCTTACACCCAACAGGTTTACCCTCTCGAGCAGGGAGACACCATCTTCGCTTCCACAGACGGATTTGTTGATCAATTCGGAGGGCCTTTGGGAAAAAAATACATGCGCCGCCGTTTCAGAGAACTATTAGTTCGACTTGCTGAAATGCCTATAACTAAGCATAAAGATGAATTGGCAAAAGAGTTTGACGGTTGGAAGGCAAAAGAAGAACAGGTTGATGATGTCCTTGTAATTAGCATTAGGATATAATGCTTCGCAAAGCCTGGAAATTTCTTCGGTCTGATAAAGCAATTTTAGTTTGGGCGAGCCTCGTGGGAGTTTTAGCAGGGCTCGTGGCTGTTCTTTTAAAAAATGGGGTGAGCATGATTCGCTCCGGCATTTTTTCAGCCCAAGCCTTCACGAATTTTAAACCTCTCATAGGACTCGGACCCATAATAGGGTTGCTACTCACTGCCTGGTTTGTAAAAAAAGTACTTGGAGGTGACCATCCAGGTGGTGGCATTCCCGCCACGCTTCACGCTCTATCAACGAGGCGTGGCGCCCTAAAACGCACCTGGCTTTTCGCACCAGTAGTAACGAGTATACTTTCTGTGGGATTCGGAGGATCGGGTGGACTTGAGGCGCCTGCCGTACAAGCTGGAGCGACTATAGGTTCGGAGATAGCTTCTCGTACAAAACGCAGTTTTCGCCGCCGTAGACTTCTCATAGCTTGCGCTGCAACAGCATCTTTAGCGGCTATGTTTAAAGCGCCGATTGCGGCACTTATTTTTGCTATAGAAGTGATAATGATAGATCTCACAGCAGCAAGCCTTGTGCCACTCATATTCGCCTCCCTAGCCTCTCTACTAACAGCTTATTTCTTAATCGAAGGAGAGGATATTCTAGCTGTAACCGAACTTGCTCCTTTCGCCGTGAAAAGGTTGCCTTTTTATATAACTTTAGGTCTTATTGCCGGGCTTGGATCTGTTATTTTTACTAGGTTTTATTTAGTTTCCTCTCGTGCCGTTTCTAGGTTTAAAAATCCTTTAACAAGAATAATAACGGCGGGATTAATTCTGGGTTGTTCAGTAGCGAGTTTCCCTTCCCTTTATGGAGAGGGTTATGAAGTGGTAAACTCCATGTTTATGGGTTCTTCAAACGTTATATCGGGTGAGTTAATACCTTTTAACAATTCGGAAGGCCTTGTGATCATAGCAGCTCTACTTTTTGCATGGGCTCTAAAACCTATATTAACAGGGTTAACTGTGGGAGCAGGTGGTGTAGCAGGAGTTTTCGCCCCCTCTCTATTCTGTGGAGCCCTGCTTGGGTACACCTTTGCTCTGTCAGTAAATATGGTTTTCGGACCTGATACTATTCCTGTAGGAAATGCTGTTTTAGCTGGGTTAGGTGGGATGATGGCCGGAGTGCTCCACGCTCCACTTACTGCGATTTTCCTAGCATCTGAAATCAGTGGTGGCTACGAACTATTCGTTCCATTAATGCTCAGTTCAGCTCTTAGCTATTCACTGTCTAGATACCTTGTAAAAAACAGCATCTATACCAGGGAGCTTGCTGAAAGAGGGGAGTTACTTACCCACGATAAAGACAAAAGCGTCCTCACTCTTATGAGCCTATCTGATGAGATTGAGACGGATTTCCTTCAGGTACGCCCAGATTACACTTTAGGTACCCTCGTTAGAGTTGTCGCTAAAAGCAAAAGAAACTTACATCCCGTCGTAGACGAAGATGGTATTCTTATTGGTTTACTTGATCTCCAAGATATACGCCAAATAATGTTTGATAGAGACAAGTACGAGACCACTACAGTCAATGACCTACTCGTTATTCCAGACAACCTAATTAATTCAGACGAAAAGATGGAGTCGGTGATGTTGAAATTCGAAGTAAGCGGTGCGTGGAATCTTCCTGTTGTCGATTCTAAAGGTAAATACCTAGGTTTTGTGTCTAACTCTCGTTTGTTTGGGGCATATAGAAAGTGGTTGAAAGAAACAAGTGGAGATTAAGCCTTTAGGAATTTAAAAACTCAGATGTGGATTCCAAAAACAGTTCGGGTTCT
>DQKQ01000244.1 GCA_015660615.1 Flavobacteriales bacterium | reverse complement strand
TTACGTCTTCGTCTCGGATGTTGCACATGGCGCCCGAGTACTGTTTCATAAAACGTTTCCGTTCAGTTTCCTCACTAGATTATGTCACCGGCGATCTTGATTCTCCTTGGGCTGATCATCACTTCGATGTTCACAACATTCCTTTTGATGACGCTTCATTTGATATAATAATGGCGAATCATTTAATGGAACACGTAGATGATGATAATGCTGTTCTTCGCGAATTTTATCGAGTATTACGCCCTGGTGGGTGGGGTGTTCTTCAAGTCCCTATTGATTGGACTAATCCCAATACTGAGGAAGATAGATCAATTACTGACCCCGCAGAACTTGAGCGACTTTACTGGCAGAGGGACCACCTTCGACTTTATGGATACGAGGATTATCCCAATAGATTACGCTCAGCAGGGTTTGTTGTCGAAGTGATTGATATGAAGGAGGTGTTAGGTGCTGCTAGATATGAGCGTTATGCATTAGGAGGGGAGCAATGGGTATTTGTTGTTAGAAAGTAGCAATTAAGATTGAGAAGGTTACTGATTAGAGAGTGCCGTGTTAAATCTAGCCCACATCTGATTAATCTAAATTAATTGACAGTCAATGTATGTCAGTAACTTGAACTTCGTCGAGATTAGAAAGTTTCAATGAAAAAGCAGAAGCATCACGAAGACGGATGCTTGCCTCAAGAGAACAAGTTATTTGGAAGTTGGTTTTTTGTGGAGTTACTCCAGCACGTTTGAGCACGTTCATTACTTCACCCATTTGGGTATATGGGTACTTAACTAAATAAGTTTGGGTGCGTATACATTCTACAATTGTGCCTGATGAAACGGCATAGGAGGCGGCAGTGCGATAGGCACTAATTAGGCCGCCAACACCGAGCTTTGTTCCTCCAAAGTAACGAACTACAATAATTATAGCGTTTGTGAGTTCATGTGATTTTAGTACACCGAGAATAGGTGGGCCAGCTGAGTTTGAGGGTTCGCCGTCATCATTAGAACGGAAAGATGCCGCATCGTGTCCAAGTCGCCAAGCATAGCAATGATGTCTAGCGGCGTTATGAATGACGCGTATCTCTGATAAGCGTTCTTTAATCTCGGATTCAGATGAGACAGGGAAAGCAAAGCTGTAATGCTTAGATCCCTTTACTTTGTATAGACCTTCTGAAGGGTTTTTGAGAGATAGAAACGTGTCGTCTTTATCCTTCAAAACAGATTGAGAAAATGTAAGAGCGAGTACGAAGTCCTTCGATTGGATTTGCGTAATCGCTATCGTCTGGGATTAGAACGTTTATTAAACCTAGCTCGGTTTTAATCTCTAATGCAAGTTTGAAGAAAGGCAGAAAAATGTCAATTCCGCCTCCAATATCGATAGAATAGTTAGTTGCTTGAATTCGAAGGATGTCATCACTTTGAAGTTGTTGGTTTACATCTTCTTGAGATTGCATATCCCGACTGAATTTAATTCCTATTAGCGAGTAAGCCGCAAAATTTGTTAACCTGTCAGTTCGAATTTTAAGAACGAGTGGAATATCAAGGTTTACAGATTCCGTCCTTCTGAGTATAGCATTTGTATTCGCAGGGTTAGGAGATGAACCCTGAGCAAATGTGTAGTTTAACCCTCTATCCTGAAAGCTCAATCCAGGTATGAATCTTAGTTTAAGATGGCGCCCAAGATTGAGAGATGCGAGAAGGGCGAGGTTGAATCCGCCTTGAGGGGTGTTCGCTATTCCGTAAAGACCAGTAGCAAATGTAGAATCTTGCTTTAAGTCAAACAAGAAATCGGATGTATTACCTGATATGATAAAACCGAAGTGGTAGGATTTGTTATCGAAGGAGGCGAGATTTTTACGGCCTGTTTGGGCAAAAGACGTGAGAGTCAAAAGCCCTAAAACGATAAAAAGCAGCAATATTTTCCTCATAATTACTAAGTTAACGAAATTTGCCAGGATTTTGTTGCGGCATTACCCAAACTTTTGTCCAAAGTAAACTTGCTACAAAGGAAATAAAAATTCCCGTAAGAAGATAAACCATTAATGTTAGGGAAATTTGCGTCTTCGCAGCATAGAATATTTCTACCCCCTCTTGCTGAGAGAGTATCCATTCTGAGAGGCTAGCATCATTCGGCAGGTTGCTCTCAGCGATATGGTTTAAATACTCTTCTTCTGAGGAGAAAGTGGTTGAGATTGTATCTAGTACTGATCTGAATCGAGCGCGAGTTGCATCCTTCATAATCACATGATGCCAAAGTCCAACTACTGTAGTCGCCCCAACAGCGTAACCCACGACAGTTTTCGCTACGTGCTTAAATCCGTCAAGGAAATCGGGAGTGGGTCTGAGGGTACGTATGCCGTTATATGTTGCTAGTACAGCATAAGTCATAAGCGCCGTTGCATGAAACATAAAGCCGTACTTGAAAGACTGCTCAAATGATACATTGCCTACAAGGAAGTACTTAAAAAGTAACCACCCCACTAGTGTGGCGAGTATAATTACGAGGTTGTTTTTCACGATTTTTTTACCCGTTCATAGAATTTAGGAATTCCTCGTTGTTGCTAGACGATTCAATACGGCCCTTAACAAACTCCATAGCTTCTACAGGGTTCATATCTGCAAGGTGCTTTCTTAGAATCCAAATTCTTTGGAGAGTTTCCTTATCTAAAAGTAGGTCTTCACGACGAGTACCTGATGACTGGATATCTATAGCTGGGTAGATTCTTCTATTGGCTATTTTTCTATCGAGCATAAGCTCCATATTACCTGTTCCTTTAAACTCTTCGAAAATTACTTCATCCATTTTAGAGCCAGTGTCAACTAGTGCAGTAGCAATAATTGATAGAGACCCACCATTCTCTATGTTTCTTGCTGCTCCAAAGAAGCGTTTAGGTTTTTGTAAAGCGCTGGCTTCAACTCCACCAGAAAGTATTTTCCCAGATGATGGGCTAACTGTGTTATATGCACGAGCTAAACGAGTAATAGAATCGAGAAGTATACAAACATCATGTCCGCATTCTACCATTCGCTTCGCTTTCTCTAAAACAAGGTTAGCTATACGTACGTGTCTATCTGCTGGTTCGTCAAAAGTTGAAGCGATAACTTCCCCATTCACACTTCTCTTCATATCTGTAACCTCCTCAGGTCTTTCATCAATCAATAAAATGATTAAGTAGACTTCTGGATGGTTTATTGAAATAGAGTTGGCTAGGTCTTTTAATAATGTTGTTTTACCAGTTTTAGGCTGGGAAACAAGCATACCCCTTTGGCCTTTACCAATAGGAGAGAAGAGGTCCATTAAACGCATTGAAATACCTCCACGAGCAGTACTTAAATTGAACTTCTCCTGAGGAAATAGTGGTGTTAGGTATTTAAAAGGAACTCTGTCTCTAATCCACTCTAGTGATCTGCCGTTTACCGATTTAACACTTATCAATGGGTAGAATTTTTCTCCAATACGAGGGGGGCGAAT
>DQKQ01000166.1 GCA_015660615.1 Flavobacteriales bacterium | reverse complement strand
TCCTAATAATATTCGAGATGCTGCTGAACTGTTGATCTTAGATTTAATGAATGATGACAGTGAGTTTCGCAGGCATCGTATCCATTCTGTTGATATGGATACTACAAGATATCGGTTTGAGAGAGACTTTTATGGTTCTACTGGCAATACTGATGCTGATGTTTTATTGATGGATTACACATATTATGTTATGGATTACGTGGGATAGTCATGGCTTATCAGACATACATGAAGTTCCCTCAGCGGATCGATGTACATCTTCTTACTGAAGAAGCTTCTGCTGCTGGTCAGATAGTTAAAACTTACTTTTATTTACAAACCATTAGTGGTATGATGATGCCAGGAAGTCATGAACGTGATGTAAGCCCATATGTTAAAGATGTTGAACGGTATCATATTCATGTTCCAAAGCAATTTGATGGTGTTATAACATATGGGTCTAGATTGTTTAATATTCGCGATAATCGTGGTAATGTTATTGAAGCAGGTCCGTTAGAAATCCTATCTATTATGAAATGGACTGGTTTATCAGGCGGTATACATCATTTACATATTACTGCTAAAGAAGTAGTGGAGGTTCAATAATGGCGGCACAATTTTTAATAGCTACAGATAAGGGAGCTTTAAGGCGTTTATCCGAAGCTCTTCGGACTGCTCCTGTAACATTGGCATCTTCTATAACGAATCATGGTCCTCAAGCTGCTCAAGTTTTGAGTGATCGTATTGAGTCTATGTTTCCAATGTTGTCTGGTCGGTTGTTTGTTGAATTTAGTGCTGAATCTGAGGGTTATAATATTTCAGTAGTAGGCAGCGGTGCTATGGAGTCAGTTTCTTCTGAAGTTACAACTGCAGCCTTGGATCAGATTTCAATTTTAAATGAAGATATAGCTAATAACCTTAAGGACTCGATAGCTGATGCCGGTATTTAGTGATCAAATCATAGTATATGACTTTAATACTGCATTAAAAACTAATACAGAATTAGCTACTGTTGCTGGAACAACTATGGACATTTTTCCCTTAGTGGCGCCAAGTGGCCAAACACCACCATTCGTTATTTATTATTGGGTTCCTGGACATATGGACAGTAGTTCTTATATGATACGTGAAGATACAATTAGGTATCATATATATGATTCAGAGGCGGATAGGTGTTTTAGAATTGCTAATAAGGTTATTAGCATGTTCGATGTTGGTGGCGGGCCAAGAGGGCCGGGTACAGATGCCACTGTTGAATCTACGACTAATACAAATAATGTTAAAAATCGAGTTCTAAGTTCTAGGTTGATGAGATCCAAATCAACAGAACCACTAGAGAAGGAGGGTTGGTACGCTATCCAATTGGACTTTTCAGTCATGTACGTGACAGATTGATTGGCGATAATAATGAAAGTACGCTATACTTCCATTACGTATGTGGGAAAGACATCAGGGTTTATTGCTCGTGTAAAGGGTGCTACTTATGAATTTGAGTGGCAGGGTTCCCTAGGAGTAGGAAATCGCAAGGATGAAGTGCCTTTAGAGCACGCAACAAACATAGCAAGATGGAGGGACAAACGTGGAAAACGATTGTTCATCTTAGAATAATAATAGGAGGAAAATATAATGGCTGTTAATACTGCAAATATTGTCGTTGGTGAAGCTACCGTTGGAATTGGTGAAGCAGGAACTTCTTTTGCTACCATCACATCTTCGGGTGACATCGGTGCTACCATTGATGGTGTTGAACTATCGTGGGAGCCTGACATGGTTGACATTGAGATTGACCAGTTTGGTGATGCTGCGAAGGTTATCCAGTCGCGTGTGAAAGTTATGCTTAAAACTACTTTCGCTGAGGCAACTTTAACAAACCTTGCCCACGCATGGAACTACAACTCTGCACATGCTGGTACAGACTCGACTTCGGCAGATATCGTAGACAATTTGGATACGGTTACCGGTGCTTCTGCAACGCTAACATTTAAGTTTGGTATTGAAAACGTATACCCGTATGAGAAGATTATTCAGGTTGTGGGTAATGCGCCGGGTACAACGGCGTCTGCAACTAAGACTCGGACCTTCCAGGCAAAACGTGCTGTATCGTTCTCGTCTAGTTCGCATTCAATGAAGCGGACTGAGCCTGTGGCGTTTCCTGTAGAATTCAGGATTCTGCCGACTCGGGCTGACGTAGATTACGAGTATGGTAAAATTATTGATCAAACAACTCTCTCGTAATTAGCGGAGGGTAGTTGATTTTGTTATAAAAATATGGTAGAATGATCATCTACCACATAAGAAAGGTGTGAAAATTTAATATGGCTACAACAAATAAAGACCTTCGAGAAGGTCGGGATATTATTTTTGCTGATGGTGTCAAGAGGGTGGTGTATCCTTTGACTATTCGGCAGTTACGCAAGTTTATGGTGATTGCTGATAAGTTGGATACTACCGGTGACAGGGGATTATCAGATGGTGATATTGACAACATGGTTGCAGCAGCAGCGATTGCTCTGCAGAAGGTTGATCCTGACCTAGCTAACGATGAAGATACTCTTGAAGATGCCTTAGATTTACGATGTTTCGGTGAGTTAATGGCCGCAAGCATGGGTAATGAGGTTGTAGAAGC
>DQKQ01000281.1 GCA_015660615.1 Flavobacteriales bacterium | reverse complement strand
TTTGCGTAATTTCAGCTAACAACCTCAACTCTATAATCATTAAATAACATTATGAAAACAGCATTTAATGAGCATCTTGTATTGTTATCTTTGAAAATTATATGAACATAGGTAGTATTGCTAAGATTTAGACTTAATATTTGTTACTGATTAATAATTATAATATGAGAAATCACATCCATTTAAGCATAATAATTTGCGTTATAAGCCTAAATATGAATGTATGTGCACAGGATACCCTCTGGATAAATTCTGGTGAGTGGTATCAGTCCCAAGACACGATGTCTGTATTGAGGTTTAATGAAACAGCTGTTTTTGACACATCAAATGTTGCATTAAGTACTTTCGCAGACTCTTCATTGCCTCTTACAGTAATAAATACTGATACAGAACCCCACAATTTTGTAATAGATGGTTTTGTGAGTTTTGGTGTTGGAATTCTTCCTAACGACACTACAACTTTCGAAGTACCTCCTTTATCAATGGGGACTTACCGCTATTTCTCCAGTGATCAGGCTGGCTTGTATTTAGGTTTATCTGGCGTGTTGAAAGTGGGGCTAAATATGCCAAACCAATTTCATTGGAATTTAGCCGACTGTATGCCCGAAAGGATGGACTCAATTTCTTCTGGCGGTGAACTGCTTGATGAAGAGCCTTATATACCACGATATTTTTCGATAAACTCTTTTACATATCCACACACTGCTCTCGATACAAATGGATACGTTGCATTAAGCTTAGGTGACTCCTGTACTATTTCTATCGTAAACAGCGGTTTTATGGACCATGTCCTACATTTCCATGGCTTTCATGTAGAGTATCTATCTACCACAATCCAAACTTCTAGAATAGGCTGGATTAAAGACACGATACCTCTGAAACAAGGTGAGGGTGTGACTCTATTACTTATTGCAAATCAAGAGGGCATATACCCGGTACATAATCACAATCTTATCGCGGTAACTAATTCTGGATTTTACCCAGGCGGAATGATTACATTAATAAATATAACTCCATGAGATTATATATTGCAATCCTATTTGTAGCGTCATTGTTTTGCTTGAACGCTTTTAACTCTATAGCCCAAACCTTCTCTCCTCCTCCTCTTTTCTTTGCCGGCATGGACGGAATCTTGATTTCTGATGACGGTATGGATATCCCTATTTGGGGATATGGTCTTTTATCTGATGGTTATATTACCGCTCCTGGACCATTACTAGAATATGAAACAGGTGACGAAGTAAACCTTGCTTTCGTAAATAATAGTCCTGAATCACATACAATACATCTCCATGGCCTTGACGTAGATCAGGCAAATGATGGTGTTCCCACAACTTCATTTCTTGTAATTATGGATGAAATAGGTGCATACTCATTTACTGCATCAGAACCAGGAACTTTCCTATATCACTGTCACGTAACCACTACCCTGCATCTAACGATGGGCATGTACGGTATGATTCTAGTACGTCATCCTGGAGGAGTTCTTTTTGAGGGAGGTCCTTCATATTATTCTGATGCGCCCTTATTATTTAGTGACCTAGAAATAGCGACCAACCTAGATCCAGTACAATCATATCCATTTCACGATATACGCCCCGATTACTTCATGGTAAATGGACGCTCGGGGAGTCAACTAGAAACAGGAAGTACTGGGATACCGGGTGAGTCAGGTACGATTATATCGTGTCCCAATGGTGAATCAATCGCTCTACGTCTGGGATCGATGGCCTACACACTCACTAAAATAATCATACCTCCAGAACTTGAAGGGATGTGTTACATGTCAGATGGTCGCCCCGTCCCGACTCCTTTCGGGGTTGAGGAAATCGATATATACCCAGGCGAGCGATTTACAATACTCATTTCACCAGAAGCAGAATACGATGGGTCTATTGAAGTTCAATCTTGGGATATGGTAAACAGTGAGTATCTAAACTCAAACTTCGTTCGTATTAGAGACGCTGCTCTAAATATTGGCACCCCTCACATTCAAAGCCCTTTATCTCTTTCAATTAGCCCAAACCCATCAAGTAATTTTATAACAGTAAATACAAATGATGCAAGGTCTATTGAAGACTGGGCAATCTATAATGCATCAGGTAAAATCGTTCTTGAAGGCCAAACAGATTTACATTTAATGAGAGTTGACATCTCATCATTAGAATCTGGCTCATATATACTGGAAAGTATAAATGGACAAAACCACTATAGAGCAAGATTTATTAGATAAATTGGCAGTCAATTATGTGACTAATCCCACCTATAAGCTTGTACTTAACTCGTGGGACTCCAGATAATCCTAAAGATGCTTTAGTCTAAAACAAACTTAACTGGGACTACATACTCAACTCTTACAGGATCACCTCCCTCAGTACCAGGACGGAAATCCGGAAGAGAGCTTACAGCTTTTAAAGCTTCTTCTTCAAGTGAAGCTACTGCTTCAGAAAGTGAAGCGTCATCAACTCGAATAGAACGCATCACCCGTACACTAGTCACAGAACCATCTTTCTCTATTATAAACAATACATAAACAGTACCGGAGACTTCTGCCTCAAGAGCATCAGCAGGATAATTTACCAATTCCCCAATATGCTCCATTATAGCAATCGAAGAGCAACGGTAAATATCAGCAGTTTCAGAATTTACACATTCACCAAATGCAGGCATCACTTCGCAACGACGAACTGTGGCATCTGCGTCAGATTGAGCTAATGATATAAACGAAAATAAAACTGTTGAAAGAGCTAATAAATATTTCATGTAGCAATTTAAGAAATTTCGTGCTTGTTTTTCTTCATATATGCAATGAAACTGACAATAGCCGCTGCGGCAATAGCATAATACACCCAAATTGGAATAGGAACAGGATCTCCAGCAGCATATGAATGCAGTCCACTGAGGTAGTAATTCACTCCGAAATAGGTCATTATGACTGACGAAAGACCAAATAGAGTAGCAAAATTGTAAGCGAATATTGATTTTAGACCTGGTATAAGTCTCATATGCAAGATGAAGGCGTAAACAAGTATGGATACGAGTGCCCAGGTTTCTTTTGCATCCCACCCCCAATATCTGCCCCAAGATTCATTGGCCCAAACGCCACCTAAATATGTGCCCACACTAAGAAGCACTATTCCTCCAGTCAATGTCATTTCGCTGATGTAAGTCATTTCCTTGATTATCTTGATAATCGTGGATTTGTTCTTTGTACTAAGGACTACATACATCAATAGATTAATAAACCCTATAATAGCGCCCAGCATAAGAAAACCATACGATCCTGCGATAAGCGAAACGTGAATTGTAAGCCAGTAAGATTTAAGAACTGGAACGAGAGGGGTGATCTCAGGGTCGAGATAACTCAACATCGCAATTAGAAGAACGGCGCCTCCAAGAACCATAGTAGCAGCCATAGCACCTAAAGACTTGCGAGTGAAGATTAAGCCAGCTAGAACTGAAGTCCAAGCAATATAAATCATGGATTCATATCCATTACTCCACGGAGCTCGCCCTGTAATATACCATCTTGCTCCTAGCCCAGAAGTATGGAAAAAGAAACCTATAGCTACTAGAGCAACTAAAACCGTCCTGAATTTCTTAGCATGTCCATCGGGAAAGAATACTGAGTAAAACAGAAGTCCCAGGAACAACATACCAAGTAAGAAATAGTAGAGTGCAAGTCGATTAAAAACGTTAGAGTTATTTAGAGCTATCTCAGTAGCTATTCTTGATTTCGATGGAATAACTGCAGCTCCGTGAAGTGTTTGGTATTGCTTGAGTTCAAAAATAATTTGATTGCAGAGCTCATAAATTTTAGAGCCCTTATTAAGATCTCCACTTTCAGACAATTGGATTGCATCGAAAAGTGCTCTTCGATAAGTACTGAAGAACGACTCGGCTATAGGTGATGTGGGTTCATCTGAATTCTCTCTACTGAACCTCTCACCTACCCAAGTATTATTCTCATCACCTTCTATTGGAATAACCTTGAAGAATGAACCAGAGAAAATCATCCCAACTATGTTTACTCTCTCATCTACTTTAATTAGCTGCTTATCATAAGTCCCTCTCTCCACAGGGTTTTTAGCAGTTACTTCACGTATCTGTCCGCTGAGTTTATACGAACCATCTTCGAAGAAAAAATCCTTATAGCTTGCTAAATTATCTGACGATACACCTATTATCTCAGCGATACCTGCATGTTTACCAAAACCAACAATGGGAGCTGAATACCAGTTCTGAGCATCAGCATACATAGATAAAATAGTAGTACTTGCAGATACACCTCCATAATTGGACTTTCCTGTTACCTTACGCAGCAGCTCATTTGAAAGAGTCTGCATAGGTTTCATACGCCCCTTAAAGTCTTGAACTATTACAGTATTAAATAACTGAGCATGATCATTGTCGACATAAAATAATTCAGGAATTATGGGCTTTATTGATTCCTGAGCGATATAAGGCTGGGATATAAAACTTGAAACACATATCAAAGGCAGCAATATAAATCTCTTGTCTTGAAGTGTTTTTAATTTTTGTGAAAGTATATAAAATCGAGTCTTTTTACTGAAGAACACTAAAACGAGGCCCAAAGTAAAAAATGCATAACTGAAATATGTAATAATGGTACCCCAGTAATCGTGGTTCACACTTAGATATGTACCTAGTTCATCCTGATCGAATGACGATTGAAAGAATCTAAAACCATCGTGATCTAAGACATGGTTCATATAAATCCTGTGATTTTCTCGAATTTGTTTTCTTTCGTCAATCAAAGTTACTTCACTAGCATAAGACTCAGGGCTGTCTGTCCCTGGGTATCTGTCCATAATAAATTCATTGAGATATACACTGAAAGGAAGTTGGATTCTTTTAGAGCCAAAACTTACAGAAAAATCCATTCCCTCAACGTTAAACACTTCTGCATGACCTTCTCCTCCATTTCGCCCGAAGACATATCGTTCGAACTCCACCTCATCAATAGTTACTTTTAAGGATACACCAATTGTAGAGCTATTCTCAAGCTTACGGCCTGTGCTTATCATCTTAAGCTCACCAGAGGGCAGGAAATCTCCAAAAACAAAACCTTTGTCACCGTTATCATATAAAGATCTTAGCTTGAGTGGATAAACTTGTGTAGCAGAAAGAGCAGTCTGAGTTTGGGTTAGCATCACCATCTCAGAGAGGTTCGAACGAGATTTAAAGAAAAGCTCGCCATCTGAAAAATAAATATTTACATCTGCAGGTGTATCTGTAAAATCTACGGCGGATGAATCTTCTAAGGATTGGCTGAAATCGAAGTTAAGCCCGAAAAGCGTCCTTCTTTCTCCCTCTGCGATATAGAACTCTTGTCTAGATCCACTTCCTCCATATACAATTTTCAGAATAGGCTGGCCAGAAGATGACTGAGCAAGGACATTTGTCGGGTTTGGCAATATATGTTGAACCTCAATTCTAATGGAACGTCCTGCAACATTGTACTTCTCATCGAAGGCGTTACTTCCTATTGAAGAAAAGAGAACTGGCTCACTGAATTCATACATATTCCCATTAGAAGATGCTTGGAAATTTAAATGTGTGTCCCGAGATAGTATCGTATTTGAAGACTCGCCTTCTCGGATGTGCATGGTTCCTTCGTAGCTGAAATATCTTGTGATTCCAGCACCTACAAGGATCATCACCATTGACAAATGAAATATAACCAGCGGCCATCTCTTTTGTGAAATCATTTTATATTTCACCACATTCACAACAAGAGTGATGCAGAATAGTGTCAACAATACTTCAAACCACAGAGCTTGATATACTAGTTTCATTGCAGAACTAGTCCCGAAATCGTTTTCTATAAAGGTTGCTACTCCTATAGAAACAGCAAAGACCAGGATATAAATTCCGGCAAAAGAAGTAGAAAAAAGTCTTTTCAATTTAGTTTATTTTATTGTAACCGCATCTTCCATAAGTAGCTCATACTTATATCCCGCACCGAAATCTCTATTTGTAGATATCAAACCTTCAAATACTACTGTATGACCTACGGGCACGCTTTCACTGGAGGTGATTACAAAGTCATAATCATCAGCTGAACCATCTACCAAATGAATCCAATTCCTGTCCATTATAGCATCGTTTACTTTCACAACTTGTCCGTGCACCTTCACCTTCTTACCTGTAAAACCCATCGGGTCAGAAACAATATCAGCGATGGTCACAACACCTTCAATCGTTGATTTAATAGGGGTTAACCCGTTTGCTTTCTCAATGAAGGAGACCAAATATATATTATCAAACATTCTACTAAACGCCTTACTTTCGAAATCTTTCTTCAGCAAGCGACCCGTGTATATATACTCTTCTCCCACGATAAAATCATTCTTCAGAGTGGCTATCCAATATGGTTCCCCCACAATTAAACCGTCTCCTTCGCCTTCTACCTTTAGATATGAATACTTAGGAGTTTGTAGCACTTCTAAAGCTATCACTTTATAAGAATCGCTCTTTAAAGATTCACTGTTAGAAGATTCTGCAGATTTATACCCTGTAAAAATTCCTGTCGTTGAAGAATCTCTTCCTTTCGCCTCTATGACTTTACCATCATCACCACAACCGTATAAGATTAATGTGCTTATTGCGAGCAATTTAACACACACAAGAGTTGACTTTGTCATTTTTAAAAGCGCTGGATGATATTGAGTGCAAATCTATGAAACAGAGCGCCACTTCTTAAGTAAAAATCATATAAAGCACTTAGAATTAAACCATCTTTAACAGAGTGGTCAAAATCGAACCCAAAGTAAAGATTCAAACTCACATAATAAACCTCTCTTTCCTAATTTATCTGTAATTCGTACTTGACTCCTCTTTCTGCAAGTCCATCAAGAATAAACTTAACACAATCGTGATTCTTTCCAATGAATTCAGGAACGATAATGCCTTTCTCATCGTATAAACCTTCAGCAAGCATCCTGATAGCCATCGTTGCCGTATAACCAGTTGTTCTAGCCATACTGTGCACTTTAGTTTCAGGGCAATACTCGTCAAACAGGGTGTACGTATGTCGCACCTTCTTTCCATCGTGTTCACCTGCTACTTCTATGCGCATAATGGTGTAGTCTACTTCTCCCGGCTTCAGTTCCCATTGAGGGAAAAGCAGCTTCGCAGTAAGATCTATTGGGCGAATCTTTACGCCATTAACTTCTATGGGTTCTGAACTGAAAAAACCTGCCTCTCGCATAATCTCCATTAACCTGATATGACCAGGGTAACGAAGCGTCTTTTCTTTAATGTTGGGGACATGAGGCATCGTCTTGGAAAGGGATCTTATTCCATCGCTGTTAAACGTCTCAAGAGTTCCTACTTTATCGAAATGAAGCAATTCAGGCTCAGATAAAGCGGGTTTTGTAACAAGCTTGCCATTTTCAATATAACGCGCAGGACGTGTATATTCTTCAATAACATCTATTGGAGAAAATACTGCTTTATATTCGTAAGGGAGCTCTCTTACCTTAGGTAGGCCGCCGACATAGATTAAAATTGAGTCGGTTTTATCCAAGATTGAATCCACATAACCTGGAAGAATATTGCTCATACCTGGAGCAACTCCGCAGTCAACAATCGCAGTAACTCCATGTTCTTTTGCAAGCCCGTCTAATTCTAAAGCATCTTCAGGGAAAAAGGAGATGTCTACCACGTTTTTACCTGCCCTTAAAATTCGTTCTGTCGTTCTGTACCCCATAAACCCCGGTACGGCATTCAATACCAAATCATGAATTTTCAGCACCTCCATAAGTGCAGCCTCATTGTCTAAATCCATCTCGACAGTCACAATATTGTCGTCCTTAAATTTATCTAAATTCTTTCGACTGATATCTGCTACTGTAACCTCAAACTCAGATCCCTTCGCAAGATCTAAAGCCATGGGTGCACCGACAAGACCTGCTCCTAAAACTATTACTTTCATGTACGCAAGATTATAAAATTTGTGCTCTCTATTTAGTTAACTCTAATAAATGATTCTCCGATTTTCACTTCTTCTATCTCCTCTTTATCCATTCGCTGCTTGCGGAATTCTCCTGAGTGATACATATCTGCTTGGTTATCATAATAAGGGCTGAAAACATTCCCTGACTGGCCTGTCGGGATTACGCTTTCGGAAGCGTCTACATCAGAGAAATCTATTGAGACACGCATAGCTGGACCTGAAAAAACTTCAAAATCTACAGAATCCGTGAGTTTAAATTCATACTTACAAAGGGCATCTTTGGCCGATGGGACTTCATACCTCCCCACATTAAAGAAATCAGCTAACATCTCGACTTCTCCCATAGCGTGTTCATGGGTGAGGTGATGGACTTTCCCATATTGCCAGGTTGAAGGATCGGGACCCCTTTGGTCTGAAATTTCATCTATGGCTTCGTGGAAAGCTCTCTTAATTATATCGGACGCAGATTCTACATCATCAGTACCCTGATCATCCCACCATGGTGAATCACCATTCTGAAGAACTAACGGTAATGTGTTCTCACAAACAATGGTCCCCCTGAAAGTTAGATATTTCTCCTCACCCAAATCATCTTTAAAAACATCCTTAATTATAGCATGCATCCATCTGTAATAAATAGTAGGTTCAACCTCCTCTATTTCGTGAGTCCCTCTCCAATTCTGCATTTTATTGAAATATTCTGCATAAACACCTTCGAACTCATTATC
>DQKQ01000202.1 GCA_015660615.1 Flavobacteriales bacterium | reverse complement strand
GATAATGCTGAAATAAGGGAAAATACGTGAATATAGAAGCCACTATAATATCTAATCTCCTACATAATGAGGAGTATGCACGAAAGGTAATTGTATTTCTGAAGGATGAATATTTTATGGATGCTTCAGAGAAAGTTGTGTTCTCGGAGATACATAAATTCTGGACGAAATATAATGATGTTCCTTCAAAAGAAGCACTTCAAATTGCCGTAGATGAAAAAGGTGATATTAGTTCTACGATATATGAAGAAGTGGAAGCATTAATCAAGTCTCTCGGAAAAACAGATAGCAATAAAGAATGGCTCCTGGACGAAACTGAAAAGTTCTGTAAAGATAAAGCGGTCTATAATGCTATTATGGAGTCAATAGAAATTATTGACGGTAAGCATAAAAAGAAATCTGATGGTTCGATTCCCGACCTACTGTCCGATGCTCTAGCAGTATCATTTGATACTCATATCGGACACGATTTCTTAGAAGATTCCGATGATCGGTTTGAATTCTATCACTCCACAGAAGAGAGGATTCCATTTGATATTGAATATCTGAACAAGATTACAAAGGGAGGAGTTACTCGCAAATCACTAAACATTATAATGGCTGGTACTGGTGTTGGTAAGACTATTGGTATGTGTCATATGGCGGCATCTAATCTGACTATCGGAAAGAATGTTCTGTACATCACAATGGAGATGGCAGAAGAGAGAATTGGAGAACGTATTGATGCTAACCTTCTTGATATCGAATTGAATCGCCTGAAAGATTTGACTAAAGTAATGTACGATAGAAAGATGGAACAACTCAAACAGAAGGTCAAAGGGAAGATAATCATTAAAGAATTCCCTACATCACAAGCACACACGGGTCATTTCAGACACCTATTAAACGAATTATCATTAAAGAAAGATTTCAAACCAGATATTATCTATATTGATTATTTGAATATCTGTGCATCTCAACGATTAACGGGATCAAATTCTGTTAATTCATACACTTATGTCAAAGCAATAGCAGAGGAACTCAGAGGTCTGGCAGTCGAATTTAACTTGCCGATTTGGTCTGCTACTCAAACGACAAGAGGTGGGTTCTCAAGTTCTGATGTTGGACTCGAAGATACTTCCGAATCATTTGGATTGCCTGCAACCGCTGATCTCTTTATTGCTCTTATTCAGACGGAAGAATTAGAAGGAGTAAATCAAGTAATGGTAAAACAGTTGAAAAATCGCTACAATGATGTAGCTATATTCAGGCGATTTGTTATCGGTATAGACAAAGCCAAGATGAAATGGTACGATGCAGAGCAATCTGCTCAGGAAGATATAATCGGAACTACTTCTGTAGCCTCTAGTCCTGAGGGATCACAATTTTCCGGAGCAGACAAAAAGAAGGCATTCAGAGAATTTAAAATGTAACGTCTGATTCTTATAAATATGTAGAGTTAGATTATATTCATTTATAGGAAAATTATGAAGAAATTTGCCAGTTATATAAAAGCTCCTCTCACTCTTGAAGAGAACATAAAGGAGCTTGTAAAATTGAAGACAGCCAAAGAAGGCCCGGTAGAATTTACTTTTGCCAGCAACGAAACGATTTCAAATGATATACCCGGACTTTTTGGATTTTCGCCCAAAGGTAATGGTTTTAGTGTAAAAAAAGATTGTGGAGTTGTTCAATCAAATCCAGAAATTTACGGGGAAGGACAAGATAATCCAGATAGGCCTAAATTATATGGATGTCAGGGTCCATTGGGACCCACTCCTCAGCAAGCTCTTGAAGGCGCGGGCTATATAGCTTTTTCATATTCAGGAACCACTTTTAGTAAAGGCACGACAACTTGGGTTATAGCAAAACAGTTTTTTGGAAAATGGCTAGGAACACATTTTGTCAATAAGTACAATCCAAATAATTCACTTGAAACCAAATGGCTGACACCAAAGAAAATGGGTGTAGCTACAGGTTCGTATTTGAAGCCGAACGAAATAGTTCGCAACGTTACTCAAAAAATTGATGATCACAAATTATTAACAGATGGAGTTAAGGAAAAATTAAAATATTGTCTTGAGTTAGTAAATGATGGGAACACGAGTTATTTTAAGAGAGGTAAGACACAAGATAAACTTCCCACTCAACATAAAACATCCATCATTAGTTTCAGGGCATCCTCGCCAGAAAAGGAATTAACTAAATCAGAATTTACGACAATCTCTAAGGATTTTGGAGAAATATTATGTGGAATTTGGTGTTGCAAGAACATTGGCTACACGGCCTGCTTATTTCCTACCGATGAAGGTAAAGCATTAATAGATTTTTATGGACAATTTCCTGGCTGGCCAGATACACCAATTTCAGTAAAATCAGGATCAGGTGCTTCAACTACAATGAAGAATTTAACCGATCCTCTTATAAAATTGCTTAACTCTAGGAACAAAGGGGGAGCTGCCGATGCGTGGACCAAGAAGGAAATAGATGCAGTTTATCGTTTTATGGTTTTAATTACTTCCACGGATACAATGAGTGGTATTCTACAAATGCACGAAAAATTGGGAACTGGATCATTTAAAGAGTTGGTAGCCGCTACTGGTATACCTAATCCAACTGTATCATCTCTCGAAACCTGGCTTCAAAGTGTTGAATTGATGAAAGATAAGAAGTGGAAAGGTGCTTTCAAAAGTGTTCCAAGCAAGGAAGCAGTAAAAAAGAAATTAAAAAACTTTTATAAACAGCTAGGATCGGAACCAGAGCCGGCATCGTGGACCAAGTATGAAAATGAATCTCTCAAAAAACAGGTAGGAGTTATTATAGGACCATTGGGAATGGCTCTTATAAAAATCCTGAATGAAGATGAATTCATTAAACATTGCTTGACAAAGGCTGCCCGTACTATTGTGCTATTACAAATGAATGTTGATGTAAATGCAAAAACGATGTCTTTTAGAAGAGGCGCTTTTAAGGACTTTATGTTTAGCTTCAGTTGGGGTGGCGGCACAACCAATCCACATAGAAATAAATTCGGATTTAAAGCAGAGACTTTCAAATAATGATAAGATTCAATACATATTTAGCGGAAGAAAAACTCAAACATTTAGAGCATTTAGAAGATGCTCTATTTAATCAGGGTTATGGAGGAGCCGTAGATGCTTTACGAATACT
>DQKQ01000137.1 GCA_015660615.1 Flavobacteriales bacterium | reverse complement strand
GTTTCCATCCGGAATAGGTTACGACAAGTTAAAAGGCAAAGTTCGAACCAAGAGAATAAATTCTATTTTCTCCGCTATCCCTTTACTATCAAGGGATTTAGCGAAAATAAAAAGCGGAGAATCAGTTGATTTCAACCAATTCTCCGCTAGAGTGACCCTGTAGGGATTCGAACCCCAAACCTTCGCATCCGTAATGCGATGCTCTATCCAGTTGAGCTACAGGGCCATTTTTTACTCAAAGACGAGTTCCAAATGGACGGCAAAGATACTCACGTTCTTGTCCAATGCAACTAATCTTGAGGTTTTTCACAAAAAGTATGGAATTAAGAAATCCGCAACGGTGGCTAGGGTTGATAGTCATGATAAATCAAGACTAACGTCCTTTGCAATCACCGTTGCGGATCCTCCAGTCTTCATACCTGAACCGGGATGAAGCGCCTTTGAGGGGCTAGGGCACGAAGGCCCTAGTCTCTCTCCGGTCCGATCAATTTCAATGTTAATCTCAATCGAACGGCTGGTATCCTAAGATGCTAAATCTGTGGGAACACAGAAAAAACACCCTTTGGAAAACCGAGGTTTGCCTTAATTGGCTCAACTCGGCGCTGCGCAGCTCTCACTAACGCTGTTTGAACTAAAGAAATACTTAGAACTTCGGGCTAGAAGATTCGATATTACTCTCTTCTCCATACTCCTAGGTTTTACCATTAAAAAGAAAACTTTTTTATGGCGCATTCCTCTGCTTTAGTCACATTTGAACTTAAGCTAACTTATGTTCAACTGCGTTTTTCAATTTGTAAACTAAAAATATGCAAGCATATATTAGTGAAACCTTACGGAATCTGTCCATTTTCAGGACTTAACGCATTTCAAAATCAAACTCCTCTTCTACAAAAGCAGCTGAGGAAAGCAATCCTAACCTCAATCGGTAAGGAGCCGAGGCGAATCAAATTGTGTCGATGTCTCTTCACGTTGAATACTTCCTCATTTTAACTTCTGGCATTCTCTCTCAAGACCACCTCCCTTTCAGGACCCCTTTCACCTCTCGGCTGCCTTCGTCTTAAATTAGATTTGCATCTTCTTCAGTGTCGATCGCTTTGGGGGATTAGCTATTTGCTTGAAACAAATAAGCAACTATTTTCCTATACAAATCAAATAATAAAGGGGGAAGGAATTCACAATGAATCCACACACGTTATAAACAATTGTTAATTATCGTTTTATCACTCAGCAAAGTTACGCCTTGAAGTACCTAATGCTTACTGTCGCTGGTAATTCTTTAGGGAAAGTTCTAGAGCAAGAATGATCAATTGAAAGACCTGCTTCAGCCGCCATAGCATCATAGACAGGAACTTCTACTATATACTGGTCTGCAAAACCATGTGTGGCATCATAAGCTGTCGCTGGCATATCACCCTGACGATCGGCTGCAGCTTCAGGATCAATGGTATGTAGTTCGACTACAAGAAGACCATGCTCAGCCACATATGGAGCCCAACGAAGAAAATGTTCTTTCAAACTTTGTTCAACATTTCTAAGCTTTAAACGTTCTCCTCTAAAAGCAAAAGCTCCAGTAGAGATTGCTCTATCTGGTCTATCAATAATAGGTCTATTGAAAATCCTATTGTGATCTAAGAAAGAACGAACACTCATTAAATCTCCCAAGCGGATATTATGAATCCTCCAAATATCCATGGCAAGCTGATCCGGATCTCCTATATCTCCCCAAATAAAATGACCATCTACACCTTCTTGTTTAAAGTGATCCGCTGTAGCAATGAGTGCTTCTTGGTTGTAATCAGCTCCAACTAACTCTAAAGGATGAGTCTCTAAATTTTGACCTCTAAGAGTAGAGGTCTTTATGACCTCAGAAAGGTGTAAAAGCAATGCCCCATTACCACAACCCATATCACATAGCCCAGATGGCTGATTTTCGAGAGGGGCGTTAAATACAGATTTAATAACCTCATCTAAATGGGTGAAATATGCCTTATGAGCACCTCCTGACCCCCAAACATTGAGAGTCCTATCCACATGAATTTCTGGCTCTCCTGGTTTAATCCGCCATAGATAAGATCCATTTCCGAAAATTAATTCTTTAGACCAAATAAATGTTTTCACGTACGAAGTTGTCACTCCATAAGCAGAGGAACGCTTTAAAAAGAACGCTCCCTTATCTGTCTTATCCCATCCTAACAATATCAGAATTCTTCCCCAAGCTTCTTGCTTGGATGAATGCATTTTTAAAACAGCGGCGTTGTGATCATCCCAAGATGAAATCGGCTTAATACCGTGGATAGTTCCGAGAGTTACAAGAAAAGGAGCAACAAGTGCTCCTTCGAGGTGGCTTTTTATTCGAGACATTATCCCCTCATCTGGCATATCTCTCCAAGCATCCATCAAAATCTCCATCGACATTAAATCACCTGGTGCTAAAGCTTTACCTGGCGTGTTCCAAGATCCGACTATACACTTCATCCAATTTCTACCAGCCGTATATGAACTGTTGTGAAGATACCAATCCGTGTGAGTTTTCCCAACGGCCGGCCTGTAATTTATCATATCTTCAGCTCGTGCTGCCTCAAGCAAACCTTGGGAACACAACATCCTAAGCGCGACATTTAAATATCCAGAATTAGCTCGATATTCAGCCGCAAGTTGATCTACATCTCCTGAAGCATGAAAAACTCTCTCTAAAAGCCCCCCTTCATGAAGAACAGGCACAACACCACACATAGCTAATCCATCAAGGTGATAGAATAGTTGTTTACGTAAAGACCGTTCTTCGAGTTTTTCCAACATATATTCTTTCCTTTACTTACTACCCTGAAATGCACGAGCAACAGCTTCGTTATTAACTAAAACCGCAATCGTTTTTGCTCTGAAATATGCCATTGAAATATACTGATGCCCTCCATAAGGGTTATTCTGTCCCCAGCTATTCTTAATAATGAAATACTTATTACCTGATTGATCAGTTGCAAGTCCAGTGATATGCATAAGGTGGTCGTCCGTTGTAGTTTGGTCTTCAAAACCAATCTGACGAGACTCCTGAGTCACAACCGCTTCCACAATCTCCTCTTTCCAGAGTTTTTCCTCCTCCCCTTTAGCAGGCAATAAGGCCACACCATTACTAAAACTAAATCCCTTTTCACTTACATCAGCATCCCACGCCACCGTATAACCAGCTGATAAAGCACCCTGCACTACCCGCTGCATCTTATCGATAGGCACGTTGTAGAACTCCCCACGGCTGAAGTTGTCTGGAATTTCAAGAATGAAACTTTTCCCAAATGGATGGTGAGTAAAGGAGGTGATATTAATGTATGAATAAGGATCGATACCTAAATAATTTCTGAAAGTTTCAGGTGTATAAGTCTCTCCCTCATACACAAATTCTACTGGGGCGACGCCGATATGTTCATCTAAAATCTTATCGATATCCTTCATCCAGTAGGGGTCAATCTTGCCACTTGGCTTAGTAAGGATGGTGTCTACGGCCGCTTTAAGAGCCTTGTCCATTGCATCGTGGTTATGTACTGTTTCACCATCTTTTAGTCCAGTGTAAACATTCTGAGGTACAAGACCCCAACCACTTGCCGCGTTAATCACATCGTGAGCGAGAGACCCCGCGCTGAACTGATGCTTTCCCTGAAGACGTATGTACATCGCTGCTTTGAGTGGATACGTATAGCGTACAGTAGCCATTTCACTTAAGTCCACAACATGACCACTTATACGTGCTGCCTCAGATTCCAGGAAGCTCGAAGCAGAATAACTCCAACACGTTCCAGTCATATCTTGACTTTTAACAGAAGTCTCAGTAAGCTCAATCATGGGAGTAAAAGTGTAAGAGAAATCTTTACTTTCTTGAGCCGAATAACTTGAAATCGAAGCAAATAAAATTGCTGAATAAAAGTAGTTTTTTGTTTTCATGCGCTAAAAATACGAACTTGCGCTCCATGAATAAGGTTTTCTCTCTTTTAACAGTGGGTCTTATAGGATTAAGTACTTTAATCTCAGCCCAAACAACACCATACTTCCAACAAACCGTAGACCACAATCTTCATGTCAGTTTAAACGACACGGATCACGAACTTGATGCTGAGATTTGGACTACATATACAAATAACAGTGGTGATGAACTTGAGTATTTGTGGTACCATGTTTGGCCTAATGCGTATAGCAGTGCTAAGAGTGAATTAGCAAAACAACAGATGCGTGGAGGTAATATGTTCCTCTTCTATGCTATGGCGAAAGACCTTGGTGGGATTGACGGCCTTGACTTCAAAGTGAATGGCGAGCCCGCTGAGTGGGAGTTTCACGCTGAGCATCCAGACATCGTAAAGGTGCATCTTCGTGAACCTTTGAAGCCCGGCGAAACGATAGAGCTTCACACACCCTTCAAAGTTCGCATCCCGAGTGGCAAGATCTCTCGCCTAGGACACATCGGACAATCATACCAAATCACACAATGGTACCCTAAGCCCGCAGTTTATGATAGAGACGGTTGGCACGAGATGCCCTACCTAGATCAGGGAGAGTTCTATTCCGAGTTCGGTACATTTGACGTGACTATCACGCTACCGGCGAACTACACGATTGGCGCTACAGGAGATATGCCAGTCTCTGTTTTTACCGACAACGAATCTGAAATTTCTCGTCTCAACCAGCTCGACATCAACACGCGAGAATATTTCAAATCAAAAGATCTAACAGGAGTTACCGACAACGCATCAAATGAATTTCCGGAATCTTCCCAGACAGTAAAAACCCTCCACTACCATCAAGAAAACGTTCACGATTTCGCTTGGTTTGCCGACAAGAGATTTAAAGTTCTGAAAGACTCTATAAAGCTCCCCCACTCTGGAAGAACGGTCACAACTTGGGTGATGTTCACCCCAAATGAAGAAGATCTTTGGCGTGACGCCTCAGACTATATTGGGAATGCGACCTACTATTACTCCCTCTGGAACGGCGACTACCCATACAATCAAGTTACCGCAATAGACGGCACAATCTCTGCGGGTGGCGGAATGGAATACCCCAACGTAACAGTCATAGGCGAGAGTGGAACCGCTTTCTTATTAGATGTTGTAATCGCTCACGAAGTTGGGCACAACTGGTTTTACGGAATACTTGGATCTAATGAGAGAACGAATGCTTGGATGGACGAAGGCTTAAATTCTCTGAACGAAACACGGTATTTATTAGAGTCAGAGTTATACGATGGAAAGGATTTGGGAGTAATTTCTTCTCGTCTTTCTGAAAAATGGATGAAGCGGCTTGATTTGGTGGATTTTGAATACAGATGGATAGACGAACTGTTTTCTATAATGCCTGCTAGATTTGGAACCACCCAACCCCTTCAATGTCATTCTGACGTTTTCTCCTCAAATAACTACGGTGCGATAGTATATAAAAAAACAGCTGCTATTTTTGCGTTCTTACAACAATACTTAGGCACAGAGAAGTTTGATAAGGCTATGAGACAATACTTCCAAGATTGGAAATTTAAGCACCCGTCTCCTATCGATTTACAGACTTCAATGGAGAATTCTTGTGGCGAAGATTTGAGTTGGTTTTTCAATGACTGGATAAAAACCACAGGTAACAACGATTGGAAGATTACAGGCGGTAAGAAAACAGAAGATGGCAGCAGAGTAAATTTAGTCAACTCTGGCGATCTCACCTCACCTGTGGAAGTAGTTGCTTTTAAGGAAGACAAAGAAGTCGGTAGAGTTTGGGTAGAGCCGTCTACTCCAGGCACTCGCGTTACTGTAGACATTCCTGGAGCTGGTGCTACATCAGTCGTTCTAGATCCCGATCGTTACGACTTAGACTATGATAGGAAGAATAACAACTATCGATTTAATAGCTTATTGAGTAAAATCGAACCTCTTCAAGTTCGCTTTGGCACCAGATTAGAAGACGGGACTAAGACTCAGCTGTTTTTTCTGCCAGCTATAGCATGGAACGCTCACAACGGAATGATGTTCGGGGCTACTTTTCACAATACCACCATACCGCTTAGGGATTTTGAATGGATGGTTACACCGCTTATAAGCAATCCCACTTTCAGTTTCAGCAATGAGTTGCAACTCTCAGGGCTTTCAAGACTGTCGTATCACACAGGTCAACTATCTATAAATCTTAGAGCTAGAAGATTTTCTACGACAGAATATATAGACACCATGTATGTAATTATGGAAAATCCAACACCCATGAATCGATTAAGCTTAAGCGTTATTAGAAAATTAAACGAGGTAACAAATTCAAAATGGGAATCCAAAATTAAATATGAATCTGTTTTCGTGAATGGCTTTATGGATAGTGAAAAATATTCAGAAACTCCATTTAGATCCTCGCATAGCTTTGCTTTTGACGCAATAAAGAAGCGAGGCAAGATAATAGGGCTTCAACAAAAAATGGGCTTCGAAACACGTCAGTTCATTACGATGGAGAATCAAATTGAGCCCCCCCCAGTTGGTTCCTTACTCATTTTATCTAAAGAAATTTTTAATATCTCGACTGCATACTATCAAGCTACGAAGCGTATCGCCAATTCAAGTAAAAAGATTAAACTGAAAATCTTATCTAGCATTATTTTTCATGATGAAGATGAAAATGTTTGGAATGGCCTTAATAACAATGCTCAAATCCCAACATCAGGATTTGGAGCTCATTTCGACCCCATGGCTGATAATTTACTTTTAGATAGAGGTGCATCGTCGGGATTGCTTTCAGCCCAAACCCAACTAGAGCATGGAGCTCTGCCGTTAAACAAGCTTGCAAGAGATTGGATGTCAAGTGCGCAACTTGAATACGAATTTGCTAAATATTTATCGGTTTTCGCGGGCGCATTACTTTATGACAACGATAACTTCGACGCTGTTGCTGGATTTATTGGATATTTTGGTCCTTTCCGAATCCACATGCCTCTATACTCAATTTCCATGATAAATGACATAGAAACGAGTGATTCATCCTACGAACCCTACAAATACTGGATGTTCTCATTAAACTTGAATAAACTAAACCCGTGGGGCATAATCCGAAACACGAATTAATCAGAAAGATGCTCTGACAAAATCACCAATATGTGGTGGAATTAACCATGTTACATATAAAGCAATATTCCAAAGTTTTTCATTGTACCCTCCCTCAGATGCACCTAAAATAATATTATCTCTACTCACTCGTAAATTCGCCTCCAAATTACCCCCCTCATCGAACATTGCTTCGAGTCCTATCACTCCATAGAAACCTAAACCAGTAGATGTCAGGTTACTCCCAGCCCCACTGAACTGACCGCCGCCGTTATAAAAGGTAATGAGATCATAGGTGTTGGTCTCAATATTAATATAGTTTCTTTTAATTTGGACAGATGTTGCAGTTGCACCGACCTCAAATATCCATGCTGCCTCATCAATTATGTATGCTGAGGTTCTATATCCAAGTGTTCCTATCATTCGGCGCTCTTGACCGAAAATACCATACACCTTGATGTCGTTACTACCCTGCCCTTGCCCTGGAAGTAAATCAGTTTCTAGAGTCCAAGGTCCAGCAGCTTTGAGGTTAACTGCGTCTATGCTCATAACTAAGGCGCTTTCTGGATTCCAAAAATATAGCATTTTAAGACCCAACATAAGTCCCGGGTCGTATGGCATTAATAGCGGTGAAGAATCGTAAGGAATCCAAAAATTTCCACCACCAAGGTTGAGAATGTTATTGATTTGGTCTTCAGTAGTGCCTAAAAAAAGTCTATCCTCAATAGAGTAAAGGTTAGCCTGATTGTCACCTAAATCGTACCATCCAGCGCCGTTATAGAAAATGCTGGAATTCGGATGCGCTCTGTAAACTCCTAAATTCACTCCGAACTCCATACCCTGTCGGGTCGACACATAGAAATCATCCTCATCATCCCGATTTTGAGAAAAACTCGTGAAGGGCAGAGACATCGCAATAGACATTACAAAAAGGATGAATGACTTGATTTTCATATTTGCAAGATACAACCTAGTAGTGATTTGCCTATTTTAAACTGGAAGTAAAAATGGCAGCCCACTGGGAGCTGCCATAAAATTTCTTTTTATATTAAAACTTAGTTTATCGATATCTTAACATATCCCACAATTGATGTCTTAACCATTTGTGTAGAGCGGGAGTAATCAAGGATATTTTTAATAGAGGAAAGTCGAGGTCTTCTAATTCGATCAGAAAGTTCTTCGACCATAATAGTAGTTTGCTTCATGCAATATGGATTTGAAATTCCCCATTATAACGCACACTATTTTATGATATTGTACTGACTCTAAAATTAATACTGCGTTAATTGAATTCCGTTTTCTGCGACTAACTTCTTTAAATTAATTACGGCATACCTCATGCGGCCTAAAGCTGTGTTAATGCTAACATCTGTACACTCCGAGATTTCCTTAAAACTTAGATTTTGATAAATTCGCATCCTGAGAACTTCCTGCTGTTCAGCGGGGAGGTGGTCAATTAGATTTTTAACGTCAGTATGGATTTGATCCACAACAAGTTTATCCTCGATGTTAGTATCCTCAGTGCCTATAGTAGCAAAAATATCGTAATCCTCTCGACTGCGAACTAGAGGCATCTTTTTATTCCTACGAAAATGGTCTATAGCAATATTGTGAGCTATCCTAAGAATCCAAGGTCTGAACTTGCCAGCCTCAACGTATTTGCCCGATTTTAAAAGCCCTACGACTTTAATGAAGGTGTCTTGGAATAAGTCATTTGCAATATCGTTATTCCTCACAATGAAAAATATCTTCGTGAAAACACGATCTTGATGACGGGATAATAAAATTTCGAAGGCTTGCTCGTCACCGCCGCGGAACGCACGGATTAACTCGCTATCTGAAAATGATGCACGCATAACTCTACTCTTTTAAAGGTTCAATTTGTGCCAGGCGATCTGACTCAATAAGGATCAATTAGAGTAGAAGTGTTTCTATACGTTTTGTTTTTTCTGATTAACTTATCTAAATATACAATTATATTTCATATAAACAAAACTCAACATAACTTTAGAGTGTTAAAAATAGCTAACTAATTTCTGATGGAGATAACGATTCGGGGCGCACGTATGCATAATTTGAAGAATATTGATGTTCGTATACCTAAGAAGAAACTCACTGTTATTACTGGGCTTAGCGGGTCTGGAAAGAGCTCCCTTGCTTTCGACACTCTTTATGCTGAAGGCCAAAGACGCTATGTCGAATCCCTCTCTTCTTACGCGAGACAATTCTTAGGACGCCTCGATAAACCCGATGTCGACTCAATTCACGGTCTCTCCCCTGCTATTGCAATAGAACAAAAAACTTCTACTGGTGGTCCGAGAAGTACCGTTGGCACGAGAACGGAAGTCCACGATTACTTCAGGATGCTTTACGCCCGAGTTGGAAAAACTTATAGCCCCATTTCCGGTGAGGAGGTGAAACGTGATAAACCTGAGGATGTCTTAGAAAAAATCCTTAGTAAAAAACCCGATACTCGTTTTATGATTGTTGCTCCTTTGATTGATAAGGAAAACAGAAATACAACAAAGCAACTACAGCTTTTATTAGAGCAAGGATTTTCAAGAATACTTGTCAATTCTAAAGCAACTCTAATAGATGAATTAATCGCTGTAAAGACCGAGAAAGAACTTCAAGACAACAAATTACAGATTGTCATTGACAGGATGACGGTGTCTAATGCAGGTGAAGAAAGTTCAAGGATACTAGATTCATTAGAAACTGCTTTTTTTGAAGGAAATGGAAACTGTTCTGTAGTATTTGATGACGAAGAGGTGGAGTTCAATAATAGATTTGAACGTGATGGGGTAATCTTTCATGAACCATCTCCAGATTTATTTAGCTTTAACAGCCCTGTTGGAGCATGCCCTACATGCGAGGGGTATGGAAGTACCTTAGGAATAGATCCTGATAAAGTAATTCCTGATTCATCCTTGAGTATCTATAATGATGCTATAGCTCCATGGAGGAGTGATAGAATGAAAAAATGGAAAACAAATCTCATAATGGGGGCCGCTGAGGAGGATGTGAACATCCATGCTCCTTGGCATGAGTTGAGTGAGGTTGAAAAAGAAAAAGTTTGGTCTGGAACGAAGAACTTTAAAGGACTAAATCAGTTCTTTGGATATGTTGAAAAAAAAGGATATAAAATACAATACCGAGTAATGCTCAGCCGCTACAGGGGCAGGACTTCTTGCCCAGAATGTAAAGGTGCGCGCATAAGGAAAGAAACCTCTTATGTAATCGTAGCAGGTATTACTCTTTCAGAAATACTAGTTTGGCCTATAGACAAGGTACTTGAACATATACAATCATTAGAATTAGGGAAGAATGATTCAATAATTGCGAAGCGTATTATTTGTGAAATAAACGAGAGACTAGTGTGTCTGATAGATTTAGGATTGGGATATCTAACCTTACTTAGAGGTAGCTCAACTCTCAGCGGAGGGGAATCACAAAGGATAAGCTTATCTACATGCTTAGGTAGCGCACTCGTAGGAAGCACTTATGTTCTCGACGAGCCCAGCATTGGCCTTCACCCACAAGACACACATAGACTTATTTCAGTTCTTTATGGCCTTCGCGATAAGGGCAATACTGTTGTGGTTGTTGAGCACGATGACGATATCATGGCTGCTGCTGATAATTTGATAGACATGGGGCCTCAGGCTGGTTCGTTTGGGGGAGAAGTTGTGTTTTCCGGGAATCACGCTAAACTTAAAAAATTACCTGCTAATCACAAATCTCTTACAGCTGCTTACCTAACTGGCAGGTTAGAAATCGCTACTCCTAAGGTGAGAAGAAAGTCAAATGACGAGATAGTCATCAAAGGTGCCAGAGCAAATAACTTACAGGGATTTAATGCTGTATTTCCACTACGGTGTTTAGTTGCGGTAACCGGAGTAAGCGGTTCAGGAAAGAGTACGTTGGTTTCAGAATTGTTAGTTCCTGCTGTTAAAGCTGAAATTAGCGACTTCCCTCCCTTTTCTAATGGACTTGATGGTATTGAGGGGAATAGTGGAACAATAAGTTCAATTGAATTTATTGATCAAAATCCTATTGGTAAATCTTCCCGATCATGTCCTGTAACTTATGTAAAGGCATTTGACGAAATACGATCTCTACTAAGCGGTACGACTCAAGCAAAAGCTAGAGGATTAAAACCGTCTCATTTCAGTTTTAATGTAGCAGGTGGGCGGTGTGAAACTTGTGAGGGAGAAGGTGTCATAACTGTGGGGATGCAATTCATGGCTGACTTAAAACTCAAATGTGAAAATTGCCGAGGCAAAAGGTATACTGATGAAATTTTAGAAATCACCTGGCGAGGAAAAAACATACACGAAATCTTATCTATGACAGTTGAGGATGCATTATTGTTTTTCGCACCTATTGAGGATAAATCTGCTTCTACTAAAGAAAAAAGACTCATCACAAAACTTCAACCTCTTTTTGATGTAGGATTAGGCTACATAACCTTAGGACAAGGATCTAACACTTTGAGTGGCGGAGAAGCTGGGAGGATTAAGCTTGCAACCTTTTTATCGCGAGGAGATAAACAAGGTCATACACTTTTTGTATTCGATGAACCTACAACAGGGCTACATGTACATGATGTAGCTAAATTGTTAGAATCCTTTGAACGGCTCATAAACAAAGGACATTCAATAATCGTTGTCGAACATCAATTAGATGTAATTAATACTGCCGACTTTGTTTTAGACTTGGGACCAGGAGGTGGAGAAGATGGTGGTGAATTAATCTTTTCTGGGACTCCAGAGGATATGGTTAAATGTAAACGCTCAATTACAGGCAAACATCTAGGTAAAAAAACCGCCCTATGATATTATATCAATAGGGCGGCAATTTCATTAAGAGTAAACGATAGAGTAAACGATAGAGTAAACGATAGAGTAAACTCTTTACTATTCAGCAAAAAAGCGTAGACCTTCTACTTTAATCTGGTCTCCTCCTCCAACTTGAATCTCATCTTCGTAAACAGCTTTTGTTCTTCCGTGAAGGTTGATAAATCCATCAATTTTCCCCTCAGTAGTAAGTTGCATTAATAAAATTCTCTTTGACTTTGGAGCCATACTTTGACGCTTATCAGGAGTAACAAACCAAGCTCCATTATCGGTAGATATTTCACCACCTTCTGTTTCAAAAGAACCAAACTCCATAATAAATCCTGAAAGAGCATTCATGTAATTGTCTTCAGACCCAATGGTCACCCAGCTATCAAAAGCCAGTTCAGGGTTAACAGACATATCGTAACGTTGGATATCTGTTGAAAGCGGACCGCCTTTAGGGTGTTGATAAAACGGCTTAGTTGATGTAATCTTGAGTGGTGCACTGGCTTCACCATAAACAGCATCAAGAATATCCCCTGAATTTTCAAATACAGCGAAAACTCTAAATGTTTTTCCAGGTACAATTCCCCCATTATCTATTTCTTCAACGTCAATTCTTACAAACTGAGCATTCGCATCAGTATTCTGTAAAGACAACAAAGCAAATAAAGCTGCTGTGATTATTAAAGTAATCTTATTCATATTAAATATTTTTATTGAATTATTTAACTAATCTTTTGCTGTCAAGGATTCTCTTTGAACTTAAAGTGTTTTTCCCAAATCCTCTTCTATGTGCTAAGATGTAGGTTAAATTTATCTCATGAGAATGTTGACTTAACACGTTGTCTCCTGTTGTAATATCATAAGAATAAGATAACCCCACGCTTGCAAATTCAGCTCCTAAAGAAAAAGTAATCGCATCTCCAACTCTTAATCCTGCTCCACCCCAATACGCTACTTGATAAACAGAATAAATAGCTCTAGAGTAAAAATCTAATTGAGCAGGTGTCACTTCTGTTAATCGAATCATTCCTGAGGTTTGGACTGCTACCTTAGAAGATACATCAGAAGTATAGCTTCCCATAAATCTGTAATGACGTATATGCTGATTATACTCGTCTTCTACACCTGAAATATTCACATTGCTTTGAAATAAATTAGAGATTGCCACGCCGAAAGAGTAGTCAGTTCCATAAACCATCATTCCTGTTGAAGCATCTACACTAAAGGAAGTTTCCATCCCCCCCGTTAAAGCAGGATCGTCTTGATCCCAAACATTTAAGTCACTACTATCAAATCCAAACTGAATTCCTTGAAGACTGAGACCAAACGAAACGGCATCAGTATTGGGTAGGTTAATTTTATACGCACCCGCTATCTCAACACCTGTCTGAGAAACCGCTCCACCCATATCATCGGTGTAAAATATTACTCCCGCTCCCAAGGAGTTAGGGAATGAAGAGTGTGCGCTTAAAATCGTAGTCGTTGGAGCACCATCAAATCCGGCCCACTGATGTCTGTAAGTGGATCCTAAGACTGTTACTGGCTCCGTTCCTGCCACAGCAGGATTTATGATAAAGGAATTAACAGGAAATGATGTCCTACGAAAACGTTGTTGGGCTTGTAACGGAGCTGCAAGAAGTGAAATCAAGCACGAAGCAAATAATAATCTTATCATAGCGTCAGTACTTTAGAGATACTGTACCCGTAATTGGCGGGTCGTATGGGGTTAACACAATAGTGTAATAATAGTCAGCAACAGGAAGACGTTGGTCGTTAAACCTTCCATTCCAATGAACATCGCCCTCGTTTGAGTGAAACAAAAGTTGACCATATCTGTTGTAAACTCTAACTTCTGACAAAGGGAAATCAAGTAGACCTCCGACTATCCACTCATCATTGTAACCATCTCCATTCGGAGTAATAGCATCGGCTATAAACAAGCATCCTTCAATGTGAGTAATCGCCTCCACGGTTGTGATGTTACAACCTATAGCATCAGTTACTGTTACAGAATATACATCTTCTGTAAGCCCTATAGCAGTAGAAGAGGTTTGGTTATAGGGATCACTCCACAAATAGGTGAATGGGTAATCACCACCGTCAATGGAAACAGTAATGGTTCCATCTTCCGCATTCCAGCATGTAACAGGAGATGGGAAAGTAGTTAAAACCATATCTGTAATTATACCAACACTAATAGAGAAGGTGTCTGTGATCTCGCACCCCAACACATCGGTAACGATTGCAGTGTAGGTCATCTCACTTAAGTTATTTAAGTTAGCTACGTTTCCCAGTGTGTCAACAACAGTCCAAGTAAGTTCTCCCGTCCCACCGGCTGGGAAAATATCTGCAGAACCATCACTCATACCTGTACAAGTTGCAGGAGATGGTGAAATTAGAAACTCTAATGGTGGTGGTGCGTCAATTAGAAACGGAACTTGATTATCACATCCATTTTCATCAACAACAGTAGCAAAGTAGTCGGAAGTACATAAACTATCTAAAGACTCTGATACTACACCGGTGATAGAGTTAGTTATTTGAACTGTCAACTCTCCAGTACCTCCGAAATACAAAAGATCAACAGCCCCGTTACAATCACTTCCACAGCTAATAGGAGCAGCAGAGACAATTTGCAACGTTAAAGCTTCAGGATCAGTAATTTCAACTATTTCTATTTCTGGAGAACACCCGAAGGAATCAATTATCTGAACGTTGTAAATACCCGGTGCTAAATCTGATGATGAATTAGGGAGTAGAAGAGTATCAGTATTAACTGATAAGTACAAATCTCCAGATCCACCAGATGCTTCAGCACTAATAATTCCGTTTGCATTACCATGACAATCAATCTGCTCGGTTGAAATTACGGCCTCAATAGGCTGGGGACAATTAATGGTTATAACAGTATCTAAAGAACATCCTTCATTGTCTTGAATCGTAAAAGAAAAAGATCCAATACCCTCATTGCAAACTAAGTTAGTCCAACACTCATCTTCTCCATCAACAGAAGCAACAGGATTGCCACTGGGGTCATCAACAGAAATCGTCAAAATACCTGTACCTCCAATTGGAGTTTCTAGCAAACAAACAGTTGCGTCTCCTGCGCCGAAACAATCATTATCTGGTCCAAGATCGAAATTCGCAAGGATAGGATCAGGTGCAGTTACAGCAAACGCTGTCGTGTCAATACAGTAAAATTCATCAATAATGACCATAGAATAGTTTCCAGGCGATAAGTCGTCGAATGAAGAATTATCTTGAGCATCAACAATCGTATTTCCTCCTTGATCTAAAAGACTATATGTCGCAAGATCAGAAGCACCAAGTCCTAAGAACTGAACTTCTACAGTTGAAGAACCTCCAGCACAAGGTAGGACTGCACCCGTAACTATTGCATCCTGTGTAAGATAAGGTTCGCAGGGGTTCTGAGTACAGATTTGCTCATCAAGAAGGAAGTATTGAATTAACTCTTCCTGTTGGTTTCCTTCAATAAAAACTTGAAAATTAGCACTGAAACACCAATCACCACAAGTAGTGATTTGAGCTATAAGAACTCGTAAATCATCTCCTGCAATAGCATTCTCTGGTACGCCAAAGGAAAAAATAGCACCATCAATTATTGAAGCAGAACATATTTCTGTACCCTCATCAATAGTAGCAGCATAAAGTGGAAGTATACCAGGCGCATCAGAACTTGCCATTCCAATAGTCCAATATGAGTCATATTCCCAAAACGGAAAAGCATTCCAAAAAAGGCTTGAATTAGAAGGATCCATTGTAAAAGTTGCGAATAAAGGGTCAAAACAACCACATTCAGTCACAATCTCTACAGGAATTGTTGGCTGAGTTACATCTGAATATATTGCACTCAACACATCCGTAGTGTTAGTAAACTCAGCGTATACTTTATACGTTACATAACCATCAAGCTCGCCTAATATATCAAACGTGTCATCAGGGGTAGGTGTGTCGACACCATAGAAAGCAGTATCCACATCAATAGTTATACCTGTCATCTGAGCCATTACAGAAGAAGAAGACAAACTAATAGAAAGCAGTACAATTATTAATCTAAAATTCATGCAAGTATTAGAAATATACAAATGAAAACGCTGTTCAATTCAAGAGCGCAAAATAACGGATTAATGCTATTAAAACGAGTGAAAAGTGAGAATTGGTGTGAAAAGATTAAAAAAAGTTTATCTCAGACTAAAGAAATAGTTTCGTAATGAGCTTAAATGAAAAGGGTGCCCCATCAGCTTTAGCCTATTTTTGCGATTGAAAATGATGAATCCTAATGGAAATTCAAAAGCCTTACAAGCCTAAAAACAAAGTCAGAATCGTTTCCGCTGCCAGCCTTTTTGACGGGCATGATGCCGCGATAAACATTATGCGTAGAATCATACAGCGCACTGGTTGCGAGGTGATTCATTTAGGCCATGATAGGAGCGTTGACGAGGTTGTGAATACAGCTATACAAGAGGATGCTCAAGCTATTGCGATGACATCTTATCAGGGTGGTCACAATGAATATTTTAAGTATATGAAGGACCTACTCGAGGAACGTGGAGCAGGACACATTAGGATTTTTGGAGGTGGAGGAGGAACTATACTTCCAGAGGAGATTGAAGAGCTACAAAATTATGGTATTGAGCGCATTTATCATCCTGACGATGGTCGTGAAATGGGATTGCAGGGGATGATTAACGACTTAGTCGAGAGAGCTGATTATAAAACGGTTCCTTCAATAACTGATCTTGATGGAGCTCTAGAAAGATTAGGTGAAAGAAACATACGAGATATCGCTCGCTCTATCACTGCAGCGGAAAATGATGCGGAGGCATTTGCTAAGGCATTTACAGCGATTTATCCTGAATTACCAGATGTTCCAGTTTTAGGAATCACCGGAACCGGTGGGTCCGGAAAGTCATCAATGGTCGATGAGCTCGTAAGAAGATTTCTTGCAGATTTACCTGATAAACGAATTGCACTTGTTTCTGTGGACCCTTCAAAACGCAAAACTGGGGGGGCTTTATTAGGTGACAGAATTCGCATGAACTCAATTAATAATGAGAGAGTGTACATGCGCTCTCTAGCGACTCGTCAGTCGAATTTAGCTTTATCAAAGCACGTAGCAGAGGCGTTAAATGTGTTGAAGGCTGCTAAGTTTGATCTCATTATTTTAGAAACTTCAGGTATAGGACAAAGCGATACTGAGATTATGGAACACAGCGATGTGGCACTCTATATAATGACTCCCGAATTCGGTGCCGCTACCCAGCTAGAGAAAATTGACATGCTGGACTTCGCCGATGTAGTGGCAATTAACAAATCGGACAAACGAGGGGCGCAGGATGCTATTCGCGATGTGCGAAAACAGTTTAAGCGCAACCACGATCTTTGGGAAGCGAAGGATGAAGAACTACCTATTATCAGCACTATCGCATCTCAGTTTAACGACCCTGGGACTAACAAGCTCTACTTGAAATTAATGGAAGAGATCGTGAAGAAAACTGGAGCTGAACTTTCGAGCGTTTCAGAAAATTATAGCACGGTTGAAAAAAGTGAAAAGATATTCATCATCCCTCCCGCTAGAGTAAGATACCTAAGTGAGATCGCCGAGGCTAACAGAGCATATGACAAGTGGGCGGCGAAACAAGCTGCTGTAGCTGGTCGCCTTCAAGCACTGCAGAACTCTGCTTCTGAATTTCCTAGCGACGCTGAGACTCAAGCTGCCGTTGAAGCTAAGGCAGAAGAAGTAAGACTTGAGATGGATTCGAAAATGCTTGCATGGCTAGAGGATTGGCCTTCACTAAAAGCTCGTTACTCTGATGAAGTATTTAGTTATGAAGTACGAGGAAAAGAAATCCAAATACCAACTAAGCGAACTTCGCTTTCGAACAAGAGCATTCCTAAAGTAGCCCTCCCCACTTTCACGGGTTGGAGCGACCTTGTTAAATACGCTGCACAAGAAAATCTTCCTGGATCGTTTCCATACACTGCAGGGATATACCCGTTCAAACGTACAGGTGAGGATCCCACGAGAATGTTCGCCGGAGAAGGTGGACCGGAACGTACGAACAAGCGATTCCACTACGTCTCTTTAGGTATGCCCGCTAAGAGGCTCTCCACCGCCTTCGATTCTGTGACTCTATACGGAAACGATCCTGCCGAGCGTCCTGATATATATGGTAAAATTGGAAATGCTGGAGTGAGTATCTGCTGCTTAGACGATGCGAAAAAGCTGTACAGCGGTTTCGACCTTTGTTCGGCCACGACAAGTGTCTCTATGACCATCAATGGCCCTGCGCCTATGGTACTCGCTTTTTTCCTTAACGCTGCAATAGACCAAACCTGCGAGAAATTCATACGCGAAAACAACTTAGATTCTAAAGTAGAAAAAGTACTTAGAGCCAAATGGGACGACAATGGGTTAGAACGCCCTCAATACGAAGGTAAACTCCCCGAGGGGAATAACGGACTAGGCCTCATGCTCCTTGGATGTACTGGAGATGATATTCTGGATGCGAAAACCTATGCTCGTCTCAAAGCCGAGTCATTAACATCAGTCAGAGGTACTGTTCAAGCAGATATTCTCAAGGAAGACCAAGCTCAGAATACGTGTATATTCTCTACTGAATTCGCCCTAAGACTGATGGGCGATGTACAGCAGTACTTTATCGATCAGAAAGTCAGGAATTTTTATTCTGTTTCCATAAGTGGATACCACATTGCAGAAGCCGGAGCAAACCCTATTACTCAGCTTGCCTTTACTTTATCAAACGGATTTACCTATGTTGAGTATTACCTAAGCAGAGGAATGGACATTAATGCTTTCGGGCCTAATCTCAGTTTCTTCTTCTCTAACGGAGTCGATCCGGAGTATGCTGTGATCGGTAGAGTGGCAAGAAAGATTTGGGCGAAAGCTATGAGAGAGAAATACGAGGCGTCGCCAAGAGCGCAGATGATGAAGTACCACATCCAAACTTCAGGGCGCTCACTGCACGCACAGGAAATAGACTTCAACGACATCCGTACCACATTGCAGGCGTTATACGCGATCTACGACAACTGCAACTCGTTACATACTAACGCATATGACGAAGCTATCACCACTCCTACTGAAGGGTCAGTTAGACGCGCCATGGCGATTCAGTTAATCATCAACAAGGAGTTAGGACTTGCTATGAACGAAAATCCTATGCAAGGATCCTACATCATGGAAGAACTCACTGACCTTGTAGAGGAAGCTGTTCTATTAGAGTTCGACCGCATCACAGAACGAGGAGGTGTTTTAGGCGCGATGGAAACGATGTACCAAAGATCAAAAATTCAAGAAGAAAGCCTTTATTACGAGACGCTTAAACATTCTGGCGATTATGAAATAATAGGAGTAAATACGTTCCTTAGTAAGAATGGTTCTCCGACAATCATTCCTGGAGAAGTTATCCGTGCAACAGAAAAAGAAAAACAAATTCAACTTCGCAACCTGAAGAGCTTACACAAAGCAACTGGATCGAAAGCAACTGAAGCTATTTCTAAAATCCAGGACGCCGCTGTGTCTGGAGGGAACATCTTTGAGGAGATTATTGAAGCTGGGAAAGTGGCATCTTTAGGTGAAATTACCAATGCTATGTTCCAAGTTGGTGGGGCGTACCGAAGAAATATGTAAGTAAGTTACTTACGCATGAAAATACTTAGAAAGATATTTAGCTTAATTCTCGGAATAATAGTTGGCGGTCTTGTGAGCTTTTTTATTGAAAGACTCGGCCATGAAAACCTGTCTATATACCAAGATGTTCCGGACATGAATGAGGTGGAAGCCTTTGCGGCATTTATCTCAAATTTACCTATTAGCGCTTTCTTAATTTTACTTTTCGCTCACTCGATTGGGACTATGATCGCGGGATTTATAGCTACGCTTTTTGCAGGAGAGACTCGCCCCATAACAGCAACTGCAGTAGGTGCAATTATGCTAAGCTTAGCAATTCTAAATTTAATTTCGATAACATCTCACCCAGTTTGGTTTAAGATAGCAGAAGTAATTATTTATATCCCTTCAGCCATTTTAGGTTTTCGAATATTAATTAAGACTACAGCAATTCTTAAACAACATCCTACCTCACAATAGTAATGTAACCTCTAAAAGTTGAGGAACTTAAATCGTGAGATCCAAGTGCAGTAACTGAGTACATGTAAACTCCGTCAGAGACGAAGTGTTCACCTCCATTTAAGTTATTTTGACCTATCCAAGGCGTGTCTGGATTCGTGGTTTCAAAAACAACTTCTCCCCAACGGTTAAGCACTGTAAAACGATACTGCTCGGATGTGAACCCTTGGCCTAAAGGAAGAAAACTATCGTTTACACCGTCATTATCAGGAGTGAACGCATTAGGTATAAAAATTCTAAATTCAACCTCCTTAAAGTATGCTACTACATTTTCGTAAGGGACTCCTTCCAAATTGAGAGCCATACTAGGACTCCTATCGCTTGGGGAAGGATCTGTAACTAAGACTTCCCATCTATCAAACTCCCACTGATCTGCAGGAGACGCTTTGAAAATAAGTGGGCCATCTGTTACTAGTCCAGAAGTCCAATAATCATCTACGTATGCAATGTTTACAACTGTAACAGCCCCTGAGCCATCGGGCCTCACCTCAACTTCTAATTCAGTATGCTCAATGTAAATGAAAGTTGCCGTTACCATTCCTGGCTGGACTACTTGAAGATTTGCATCCGCTGAATTCATATCTGGGTCGATAGCATTCATATCATTGGATGAAGTCCAATGAGAAAACTCCCACCATTGATTTAATGGCAGAGCTTGCATGGAATGACCACTAACTGTTAGAGTTTGTACTGAAGGATAATCCGTAATTAACACCCCGTCTAAGACAATTGACCCTGCTCCTGCAGGATCAACATTGAAGGTGATATCTTCAGGCGGCACAGGGATTCCGAAATGAGCTACTATTGTAATATCGCCTTCTAGATCTACCTCCCACTCTATATTAGATGGATCAGCAAGAGGTGCAGAACCAGCCGTAATTTCCCAAAACAAAAACTGTACTCCGTAATTTTCTTCTGCCGTAAGAGTTATAGGCAGTTCCTCGAAATAAAATCCACTAAATGGACTGTCGGCAGGCGTAATATCTACTGTATTTATTTGAACATCACCCTGACCTACAATTTCAAGTGTGAGCGTTACGGGGGTTACATCGTAGCAGTCTTCCATCCCTGAAAGAAGTTCTGACTCACAACGGTCATCAATAAAATCTCTGAGCTCTTGCAGCTCAAATTGCCAACCAGCAACATTACCTCCCCATCTAACACATTGTCTTGGCATTTCAGGCTCTATCACAAGAACCATACTGTCAAGAACAGAGTGCATATAATCACATGTGAAATAGGTGTTCCCCAGATCAGCCCAACGATTAACATATGTAGCGTAAAATGTTTCGTTATCAAGTAAAGCATTTAGAACAGGAATATGTCCCTGCCCCCCTACATCTCCCATTGCTTCCGGATTACACGGGTCTGCTGTAGCTCCTGTATCTGGCACTCCTGTATAATTAATGTAATGTCCGAAAGTGGCATCCATATCCCAAAGCGCATATCTCCATCTCTTAGCATCACCATCAGGATGTCTCCCCCTCCACCAAGCTGTATTCCAGTTAAGCCAATCCATACATACCACATAACTGTTAAGTACGAAATAGTCTATCAAGCTAAGTGGGTGAAGTTGGGTTGTGACGTAATCGTAATTAGCCGCATCAGTCATATCCTGGCCTGTCACGAAGTTTACCAGAGTATACCAATCATTCCCAGAGCCATATTCCTCCCAAGTTCCACCCCAAGTTTTTAAGAAGTCAACGAAATGCCTAGGTTGGTCGTAGTACTTAGTTGTAAAATCGATATCATCTACCTTCTCACGGTATTCATAAACGCCCCAATACAGGCCATTTAAATAAACTATGCAGCTCTCTGAAGTACGCTCATCTAATTTCAGATCCGCCTTGTGACTCAGGGTATGAACATATGCATCTCTTATGTGGGCACCCGGTTCGAATGGGTAATTGTCATTCGCAGCAGCTTTAAAAATCAATCTTTGAAACTTGTTGCGGTCTTTTATCGCGAAAAGCTGAGCTTCAATGGCGTAATCGTAACCCATTTGGTCTCTGGTAACGTAGTCAAACCCCCGTTGTCCGTAAGCATTTGAATCATTTCCGTGCTCGTTGCTATCGCCAGTAGCTTCAACCCTAAACGATCCATTAGCATTGAAAAACTCGATGTGCATCGGCTCATCTCCTCCTCCACCCCATCCTCCTGGCCATGAACCATCCTCCTGACCATTTCCACTTACTGAAACCACAGAAATCGTGTGCGAATCGGCTCCAGTAAAATAAGTGTTCGTTGCAATGTAGCTAGGTGCATTTACTCCCGACAGATCAAACGATATAGCTCTAAGAACAGTCGTTGTAGAAACATTTATTGCTCCCGTGTAAAGTGTGCTGAAAGGACCCGGAGCGTATCCGTCTGTTGTGTACCTCACTTCACATCCCACGGGAACGTCGATAGCGACATTGAGACCTCCGGCGTAAAATCCAGCTTCGTCGCTGAACACAGGTGTCGTGGCATATCCCGAGAACATGTCTCCCCCATTCGCCGCTTCAGGTGTAGGGTTAGTACATATAGACCAAAGAGCTCCCCCGTCATTGTCTCTAGCCCAACTGTGATCCGCCTGCGTAGTACCTATGTTTGAAACAAAAACATACTCCTCTAATATCGCCCCGCTAGGATCACTAAATACCATTGCCTCACCCTCACATTGGTTCACTTTGAAGTTCGTATTCAGATTCCCCCCAATATACAGATTAGGCAGAAGTTCACCTTCTCCAGAGCACATCACAAGGAGATACCCACCTGCAGGAACAAAAGTCCCTGCTGGGATTTCAAATTTATCAGGATTAGCTGGGTTATCACTTAAAAAATAACCTCCTATATCAGTAGGGGCAACACCCGGATTGTAGAATTCGATGTAATCCTCGTTATCCCCACCCACACCAAGAGTGTAGTTAGAGCATGAAAATTCATTTATTACAACCTGACCCTGCACGAGATGAATCGTAAAAAACAAGCCTGAAATTAATAGCAAATTCCTCATTGAGATATTATTCTAACTATTGTTTAGCCAATTGAAGCTACTGAATATCAAATCTCCCTGACATAGGAGCTATACGTTGTCCCGAAAGCTTAAAGAAATAAGCCCCTGAAGTAAGATCTCCTTTGATAATTTCATGTTGAGTCCCTCTTACATTTTCTTCTCTCACAACTCTACCTAGAGCGTCAACAATTTGAAGGTGTAGCTCATCTCTCATAGGATTGGAGAATGAAAGGGTTGCTGAGGAATTCATCGGGTTAGGCATAATACTCACAACACCTTGATCCATGTTCTCAAGCTCAACAGCACCTACACATCCATCTATAATATCAATAAGTGTATTTTGGTAAAACGAGTTTACAACGTCTTCGCAGTGAAGCAGACAAACATCTTCTTCTACATTCATCCAGTATAGACGTAAAAATGGAGTCCACTCATAAAACTTCAACATGCTTTCTCCTTCATAGCTTAGTCCTATAACTTCTGAACCACCAGGCACGAACGATGGCGTAATGGGGTAATTCACTACGTCGGCAAGTGATATTGCTTGAGAAATTTCAATTCCTGAGAACTCGAGTTGATAACCTACTATTCTGTTATTCGGGTTCAAAACATGAACATCTAAGAAACCTTGATCCCAGTTTATATCACCAATTTTAAAATGAGTTGTGTCGAAAATATTTGTGATTTCAGTCACAGGGAAGCTACACTTATCGTGGAATCCAGAGCTGTCTGGATGCTCGTGAGCTACGTTCCAGTATTGGCAACGCGACATTAAAGCTGCGTCTGTAACAGTGATATTATCATCTTGGTCTATATCTGTACAAGGAAGAGCATCGATGTCATTTCCGAGGATCCTTTCTACATATGAAACCGCATCTGTGTACTCTTGTGCTCCATTGTAATCTAAGTCTCCTACAAGTGCTCCACCGTTACAATCTCCATTACAATCTTCTATAGCTTGACCAAATAATGTTCCTTCACAATCGTTGAATGGCTCACAATCGGTATAAACATCAACATTAAGACTTCCCATTGACCTGTCGAAGTTTACACAAACTGCTGCGTAATTATTAGAATAATCCGTTTCCTCTCTTCCCAAAGCATCTGGAATAAAATCCCAATTCGCACGTACTAAAAGGAAGTATGTACCGTCTGCTACATCAGTAACATCAATCCACTGACAGCTAAGACCACTTGAGTAAATATCTCCACATCCTGCAGAAATACCCATAGTACTACATCCATACTGTCCTGTTCCGCCACCTGAACATTCAAGATCCATTACGCAGAAACCATTCTTAAAACCGATTGGGATGTACTCCCCCTCTAAAGTGTAGAGATCGTACTTAGCGTATCCTTTGTGGTGCCAGTGATTATGGCAGTCTCCCCATTCAAATTGGTTATTCGTATTATCATTTGTAGATCCGATGTAATAATCAAGGTCACCTATGTTTTTAATGTGTGTCGTAAACCTTACAATTTCTCTATCACCGTATCCGTTTAGACATCCTTCTGTAATATAGCAATCAGATTGACTGACTTGCATATTTGTAGCGTAAATACTATTTACAACGGCTTCTTCTACAACAATAAGGTCTGGCCCATTACACGCTGGGTCACCTGGATAAATACAATCTCCACTATCTATCTCAGCAGAAGGGTTGTAGTTACAAGCCTCCTCATCTGTACATCCAACAGGTGGACCCACATAAGTGTGTACCCAGTTCCAGTCTCCATCACAACCATCCACTGAATACCATCTTATCCAGTATGTTACTCCACCTTCTAAGAGCATTGTTTGAGAAGCTTCTTCTCCACAACCTCCTTGATTATCATCATAATAAATTGTTCCTATATTGCTGTTGTCGAAACTACTCATGCTACAGTATTCATAAACATATAGTTTAGTGTCACAACCAGTTTCACAACTACTGAAATCATACATTCCATTAGCATCAGGTGTAAATGTGTACCAAAAATTACTTCCTTCTTGTGCTATCATATCGCCTTCTTCAGAAGGCATTCCTAAATCCACTGCATCATTACATGTAGAACCCGGGGCACACTCAAAGGCAACCTCATCACCGTAAGTATAGTTGCCGCCAGAGGCGATTTCTACTCCATCAATGTATAGCCAATATCCACCTGGCGAGTCAATACCATCTCCATATGAATCGTGTATTTCAAATAAATAACATGGGAACAGATCTGCTGAAGACACACATAAAGTATCAACGCCTTCTCCATCACCTGAAGCGAGCAACTCTCCTCCTACTGAGATGTCCCAACTAATTTCATTAGGCCAGTCATCTGCGACAATTTCAATTACCACCTCTGTTTCTCCATCGGCACAGGAGGTTTGGGCTGATATATTAAACGATAAAAATAGGACGAAAGATAATGCCCAAAGAGCTGGAAAATACTTCATAGTAAATTATTGTAGGTTACAATACAGGTTTCAACAAGCAAATTACAACTTTTTACATGGAATATGTATCTTCGCCAAAAAAAACACAATGTCAAATCACGAAGAACCTCAACAGGACGAAATAGGAGGACCGGTAACTATTGCTCTATTTATTTTCGCAATTGTTATTATTTCGATTTACTTTATAGCTTCGTAGATAACAGTCTTGCTGCTATTTAAAGTAGCACTTATTTATTCTGAATCGACAATTGTCATCTCCTCTACGAGATGCCCTGCCCCAGCGTATTTATCGATAATCCAAAGCACGTAGCGGATATCTACCATGATATTCCTGCACCGATTTTCATCGAATAGGATATCGCTCATTGTGCTTTCCCAGCTTCTATCGAAGTTGATTCCCACTAGATATCCATCGCCATTAATTACTGGGCTTCCAGAGTTTCCTCCAGTGGTGTGATTGCTGCCTGTGAAGCAGATAACGAGATCGTCGTTTTCGCCATACAACCCCCAATCGCCATCATTAAGGGCTGAAACAAGGTCTGATGGGAGATCGAAATCGGGGTCACCTGGCTTATATTTTTGGAGTATCCCTCGAGCTGTTGTGGTGGGGTTGTATGTCATACCGTCATGCGGAGATGACCCCTCTACTTTCCCGTAAGTTAATCGAAGAGTAGAATTCGCATCAATAGGGAAAAGGCGATCAGGGAAAAGCTCTCGAAGACCACGAGTATATATCGCTGTAGCAGATTGTATCGATGAAGAGCCGGCACGATATCCAGGCGAGATGTTCGCGAAGTAATGAGATCTCTGCTCCAATATTAGAAGGTAAGCAGGATCATTTTTCAGCTTAGCAAACGTCTTTTTCTTGCGTTTTAAAAGAAGAGCTTCCAGGTCATCTGGGTTATCGAAAATAGAGTTTTTGAAAAAACTTGACGCATACGAACTCGATGAACTCGCTGAATTAAAATCAGCGAACATTTTTTCGGGAGTCAAAGTCGAAGGGATAAGATCCAGGTAGGTAGAAACAAGATCTCCTAGTAGGCGTTCATCTACGGAAGCATCGTAGTTGCGAGCGTACTCAGAATTCGCCTCTAACAACGAGGCTATTTCGTCATCAAGCTTGCCTGAAGATTCCAAGTTATCCCAATCATCAATGAGATCAGCGAAATCGAAAGCGTGCAGTAAGATATCAGGGCCGTAATATACCAGCTCGATAAATAGAGCACGTGCCTCTAGATAAGAGAAATAATCTGCATTTGCTGCCTGAATCTTATCAATCACTGTTAAAAACTTAGGATTAGAAAGCTCGGGTACAGAACGTGATAGAGCAATGGTTCGGGATTGAAATTCCGATTCCAGGTCGAGCTTTTGTTGTACTGCGTTGAGTTCGACGAGTCCGGTTGTTTGGCCTTCCCACTTCTTCCATGCGTTAGAAATACTACTTTGCTTAGGTGCGTATGCAATTCTGAGAGCATCTGAAGATGCTCGGGCCGCGTTTATGATCTTAAGACTAGCATCACGCATAGCAATGCGCATAGGGTTGAGGCGTTCGATAACGTGAGTAACTGCATCCGAAGTCAGGTACTGTTCCGTTCTCCCGGGAAAGCCGAAAACCATCGTGAAGTCACCTTCGTGAACACCATCTAAAGAAACGGGAAAGTGGTGAGCTGGGTTGTAAGGCACATTGTCTTCATTATAATCCGCAGGGTTGTTTTCTGAAGAAGCGTAGATTCTGAAAACGCTGAAGTCTCCAGTGTGTCTAGGCCAAAGCCAATTATCCGTATCCCCACCGAATTTACCCACTGCGGAAGGCGGAGCCCCTACAAGTCTCACATCGTTAAAAGTGCGTTTGGTGATTAAGAAGTGTTGATTTCCGAAATCAAAGGCGACAACGCCACCCGTTAAATCAGTTCCGTCAGTGTATTCCGCCACGATCTCAGCATAAAGAGCTTTGCGAGCAGCAGCAAGCTCCTCCCCTTCTAGTCCATCAAGAGTTAAAGCTACCCTTTCAGAAACATCTTGAATTCTATCAATAAATGTCGCAGTAAGACCTGGATTAGGTAATTCTTCCGCTTTAGACATGGCCCAAAACCCGTTCTTTAGGTAATCATTTTTAACAGAGCTGTGATACTGTATTTGGCTATATCCGCAATGATGATTCGTTAGAAGTAATCCTTCTGAGCTAACCATCTCAGCTGTGCATCCTCCACCGAAATGAACTACAGCATCCTTCAGGCTACTGTGGTTCACACTGTCAATATCTTCTGCAGTAAGACGAAGCCCCATGGCTTGCATATCCCCTTCAAGTGCCTGAAGAAGAGTTGGAATCCACATACCCTCTTTCGCACCAGCATCAATAGATACTAGGCCCATAAAAAGCCACAACAGAACTATCTTAATACTAATTTTCATGCTACAATTTTATCTAATTTCCTTACTGAACTATCGCTCTTGTATTCCAAACCACAGCACCACGCTCACCCAAAACCTCAACTAAATAAATCCCCGAACTCATATCTGAAACATCGAGTTGCATCTTATCTGTAACCTTAATAGATTTAACAATTCTACCACTCCCATCTCTAACACGACATAAACTATTTTCACTTACACCGCTAAGATTTAAAATTGTTGAGCTCAACATAGGATTGGGAGAAATACTCCATTCATTCTCTACAGCAATATCAGAAGTAGACAATGCACAGTTCACGATAGAAATAACAACCGCATCTGTAGCCTCACAACCATAATCATTACTAACTGAAACCCCCACAACAGCAGTTGTTGCAATCTCATCTTCCGTATCTAAAATGTAAAACTGCCCCGTCGATCCGTCCTGCCACTGATAGGCATAGTTCCCAACTGGCCCGAAGAAAAACTCGGTATCTCCAGCACACATTTCAAAATCTGCACCTAAACTAAACGGAGTAATCCCCACAAAAGGGACTTCTACGTCCATGTCTGCTGAACACCCATTGCCATCTATCACTTCAACATTGTACCAGCCTGTTTCAGCTGCTGAAATATCCTCATAGTCCCAGTCAAAACTCTCCGGTCCATCCCAATCAATATCCATATCACCAGTTCCACCCGTAATCTGAAGGTCTAAAGAACCACCTGAACCATTTTCACAAGACGAAGTCACAATAACATCTAGCTCAAGAGGTTCTGGATTCACAATTGTATAAGATCCCGTTAACATTTCACCTGTGCAGTTTGAGACCATCTCTACATTATATACACCAGGTAAAAGACCGTCAATATTCAGACCTGAGCCTGTGTATCCAAATGGTCCCGTCCAAGTCGCATCCCAGTCAAGTCCTCCATAATAAGAATACATATTAATATATCCATCTGGATTAAAATCTGTCTCAAGAGCACAACTAATATTATGTACTGAAGCTCCAAGCACAGGCTCTGCTTCAGAAGGCTCAACTGTTAATTGGGCAACGCCATTTGAACCATACCAACCATCAATTTGGATAAGGGCTTGAGTTCCAGCTTCCATGCATGATGTGTAACAAGTGCTTGAATAAACATTTCCCACTCCACAATTAGTATCGTCATTAGCTCCCATTAATACAAAGCTTGACCAATCACCACAGTCATCCGCTACCCAAACTGCAATCTGAGTATCGAAATTTGTACTATCGTTGCAAGAGCTGACTTTGTAATTCACACCAGCTTCTGCCGTGAATGTAGCCCAAACTGAGACACTAGCATTAGTCTCGCACCAAGCACCTGGTGTATTACAACCATAAGTAGTCGGTGCTATTTCGGAATAACTTGATGTGGCTCCCACAGAAGAAATTTGAATCGGTGTCCCGTCAGTTAAAACCTCTGCAGCATCACAAGGCATATCATGATCGATTAAATCAATGCCCGTAACATCTATCGTAAATACATCTCCATATCCTCCACCGTATAAATATTGGGTGGGCATATCGTTAATTAAAACTGTAAAAGCTGACCCCCCATCGCCATAACTATCAACATGAATTAAATCCACCTGCGAGCCAGTAGCGATACAAACAATGTTAGATACAAAAATTTGATTGCTAGCGTATGCTTGGCCTTCCGAGGCTCCAGCGCCATTTCCATCACACCCAACATCCATATTTCCTCCGCTTAAAAGCACAGGGGCATAACCGCATGTTTGGTCTAGTGGAACAAGCTCCCAGTACATCTCATAACCCCAGTTATCAGTATCAATAACGATCTGAACAGCAGATTCACCATCAGCACATTGAGCAGATAAAACGCCAGAAGATAACATTGCTAAAGCGATAAATAAAGTAGGTGTCAATTTTTTCATGTGTGCAATATACCTTCGCGCAATGCTAATATTACTCTCTCCGGCAAAAACAATAGTCCTTAACGCTCCAAGATGCAATGAACTAGCTAGTTTACCTAATCACATGACTGAGGCAGCCGAATTGATGACTGTTCTAAAAGCATACACGCATAGCGACTTAATGAAATCAATGAAACTAAGCAAGAATTTAGCTGAAAAAATTGCGGATTGGCACGCAAGCTGGACCACTCACACTTCGGTAGATGCCGCAATTAAATCTAAAGCTAAGGCCTGTG
>DQKQ01000262.1 GCA_015660615.1 Flavobacteriales bacterium | reverse complement strand
TCAAACGGATTAATATTTTCTGCGCCATCAGAAGTGGCTCTGACCTGCTGCAAGAACGCATCATCAGAAACAGTCGTATATGGAAGGTGAAGGAGGCCATCAGTTTCTTGAACATTTGTACTAAACTCTGAGGACCACATCAATGCAATGTTTTCAGATTCGTATGCAGGGCGCAAGACCCCCCGACCAATAGAGGCTTGGAAATCAAAGTTGGGTCCAGTTATAGGATGCCCAACATCAGCCAAGGCAGTTCCGGTCTGAAAATTATCTACAATAAACCCATGCTTGAATCTTTCAAGCTGGCCAGACTTATCAAAAATTTTAAGATTAGAAACATCTTGCTCAATCATATTCAAAGAAGAATAATATTCTAGTCGATCAACTCTCTTGTTAATCTTACTAATATCTTTCATCGTCCAACGACGATTTCCTTCTTCTAGAATATTAATGTCTCTAGCCCTAGGTGTATATGAAGGTAGAGCTAATGTAAATAGTGCCATGTCGTTTGGGTCAACACGGGGAGGAATGGCAGGATTTCTGTCATCGGTTCCTGAAACAATTCTCAAATATCCAGTGTTTGCTCCACCAACCTTTTGTCGAACAGACAAGACAATCTTATCAAATCGGGGAGCAAAGAATTGCATGTTATATTGGAAATGCCCCCGAGAATCTGGATGGAGAATTTCATGCCCTATGGTATGGTCGGTATCGGGGTGTGAAGTAATTGGAACATAATAACTTGTATTGGCGAGCAAAGGTGAATCAGTTTCAACAGCCCTTGATGGTCGGAAGTCAAGATATTCTGCCAACTTATATCGTTGACCAGATTTAGCTGAGACAAACGAAGGAATATTATCTATACTAACCTGACCATTATATGAATCAACAGTAAATACTCCGGCACCATCATTATCGCTATGTAAGAATCTATCTACAACTACGGCTAGCTGCCCCTTTGGAGCTTTTGCGCCAGGCTTTAATACAACAGAAGCATAGTCATAAAGAGCTTCGCTTTGCCCAGCATCTAAAACATAGTTGTTAGTGACACGATGCTGGTTGTTGTTTAGCATATTACCAGTTGGGCCCAAATTAGGATCACCAGTATCATAGACATCAACAATTCGATATACATCTACTAATCCTAGGTTGTCTTTCCCTCCAGGAACAGTGTTTGGAGATGTAAATGTAACCCAACCATTTCCCGAAGTTGTTCTGTCTGTGCCAACAAGAACAGATGCAACATCTTGGGCATTTATTCCTCGGAGTAATGACTTTCTTTTTGCATTAACATTTTTTACTGTTACGGGTCCAATCAATCGAATTGTATCTGCTCCTTCAGTAATAAATGGGCTAGGTGCTAATCTAAGCGTTGTTGCATTACCATCACCATCATAAAGATTGGTTCCCCAATCAAAATCATCAGAACCAATAGTATCACCTGTAGTTTCATTGATTACTGTATATACATTTTTATCTTCGGTTGTAAAAAAGACTTCGCCAGCATTAAACGCAGTATCATTTCTAAAGGTTAGCGCATTAAAAGTTGGCGGATTAGTTGAAGAAATAGTAGAATACCTTGCATGGAATTCAAAACCAGTTCCCGCAAAAGAAGCCTCGATTGACTTTGCAACTCTGGCTCCGCCAACAGGCATCTTGTAAATCAAGTCGGGGAATGTTCCTCCACCAAAGATGCTTGTGTTTGCAATCGTTCCGATCTTTGAAATATTGGCATTACCGAGTTTGTCTACATCAGCAAGATTAGGATTCCCTGTTGCTTCTCCAATAACCGTACCAGAATCATTTACTACCGAAGCAATAATACATCCGTTTCCGGTTGCGACTGCTCTAATGTCAGCATTCAGCGCATATTTTTCCCAAGGTCCTGGGAAATCTGTATTACTAGTTGGTTGGTTGAATGGTGAATCTAATGTTAAAGTTGCGGTACCAGTTCCGGGGGTATTGAGCACAGTATCCGGAGCCGATGCAATAACTGTTCGTGTCTGCCCAGCAAAAGCCGGATTTACATGTGACCAAGTAATAGTAAATTTAGAACCAATATATGCATTAGGCCAAACACTCGTATTGGCTGTATCAATATTAACTTTATTAGGACCAGCACCATCTCCAGAGCTTGCGCTAACTCCACTAAAGTTTCCTGTGATAGCAGGCGAACCTTCAAAGTCGGTTACATAAATCGCATGAGTATTAGAACCAACATATTGTACATCTCTAACTCGGAACTGCCCTGCGCGTGTTGACTTATATGCTAACTCTCCGGCTGTACCAGAAACACTAGTGTTGACTTGATAGGTATTACAAGTATGAAGATCCCAGATAGGAAGATCCCCAACAGACAATTGCGAACCTTGCGCCTTGAGGTCTGTGACTAACATATACGCCCCATGAGTTAATGGGGTTGTTACGTTCTTGAGGATTGATGTTTTTCTGGCCTTTTGAATATATTCGACCCAAGGACCAGCCTGTTCATATTGGTGCCCACGAACATAGGCTCTAGCTGAAGTTTTACCCGACTTAGGTTGAACCGTAATTTTTACAGTATCCGCAGGTCCGTCTTCAGCCAGACACTCAAAGTCTTCGACAATGTAGTTTCCACTTTCGTCAAAGGTTCGTTTGGCCATGGCCTCGCCCAGAATGTTGTATAGAGGGTTTTGATTTGGATTTGTACCATAAGCCTTTTGGCCATTTTCAATACGCAACAATTCAACAAAATCTTGGGCTGACCCCGGATTGATTGTTGTGCCATCAGAACCAGGAGCCTTGGCCAAGTCTAATGCAATCTTTAATCGGTGCGCGCCAGGAGCATATGTTGTATATGTTCCTTGGGCATTATCGAATAAAGTACCATCTTCAGCCTCAGTAACAATAGTTTCATTAATTTTAAGACCAACCTTATATGTTGGGCTGTCTGAATATTTGTCTAGAATAATTCGTTGTTTCGGAACATGAGCAAAGTAACCGCCAGTAGATGTCGTGACAAAATAGACACCGCTTGTAATTCCGGCATAAGAAGCCTTGCCAACTTCAGCTCCCGAGCTTGATATTGTGTTGTTTACAACTGCACTAAAAGTTCCAGTCGAGGCTCGGTCAATAACAAAGTCATTGGCTGTAAACTTATCCCCAGATTCATAACTGAGCAATAGCGTAGCAGGATCTCCATTATCGGTTCGGTTTTCAGACAAAACAACCTTTGCAACAGGGCGACGACCATCAGGAGAACTAATTCGACCGTCGGCGTCTAGGTTATAATCTCCAGCCCCGTCCATATCTAGTTCAATACTAATGCCGACTAACGTAGTAGAATCAAATGCAGTTGCAGCATTAACTGTAAGTCCGCTAATTGGATCATTGCTCGTATAGTCGGCTAGCTTAATATAATCGCACTTGTTATATGCAATCTGACCATCCAATACACGAGAACCATGTTGAAAGATATGCTTACCATGACGTTCAATCTGCTTTTGCAGGGTTGTCTGGAGCTGTGTTAGTTCCCGAGCCTGAATTGCATATCCTGGGCGAAACAAGATTCGATAAAATTGTTTATCGTCTTTATAATCATCCCAATAAGGAGAGGCATTTGTAGTAAGAGGCATGTATTATTTTTCCTTACCTTTAAAACTCAATAATAATTTTAATGTCTTCGGATTGGTCTGTTGCCCTAGTGATTGGAGCCCTATTTTCTATATACAGAATATCTCCGGTGTATGGCTGAAGGTCTGATTCGCGTAGGGGTGTTGAATCAATGGGAACTAAATTTCCTGGCCAGTCGGTTTCGTGATCGTCGGCGACCGTATGGGCCCATCCGTTTGCAGTTACAAATTTAATGTCGCCAGGGTTCGTTCCGCCAGATTTAGTCTTCACTAGAGCTATTCGTTCATTAAACATAAATGTTCCGCCAGAACTATTTGCTACGACATTTGTTATGTTTATAAGCCCATCAGCATTTGAATTATACTCTACAACTATTCCTGTAGCTTCCGACCTAAGACCTTTAATCTCATCATCTTCGGCAGGAATGTAACCACCCCCCTGCCCGCCGGCTTCCCCCGGAAAAGTATTTGCAGTAATCCAAGTAGATTGATGCAGCGGGCTTGAATTTGCATACCAATTCTTACCACCTGTTGCAGGAGCTAATTGGGTTGCATCATAACCGTCTTTCAAGTATGGATTTCTCACTAGACCCACAGTTCGATATTGATTTGATATGGGGAAGTTATTTTGTGTTAATGTGACAGGATTAATAGCTCCTGATCCCAGCAATGTTTTAGAAATAACAATATTAAATGCTCCTAGTTCTGCAACGGGATCGGACCCATGGCCACCCGGAGGAGAAATTACTGCTCTAGCCTGTAGACCTGAGCCCGAAGCATCTGGCGTGGATACAGTAGCAGTCGTATAATTATTTCCTGTCGTCCATGCATTTATTTGAGAAATTGCGCCCGCCGAAGTGCAAATTGCATAGGCATTAGCCCCACCAGTACCATCTGTATTTCGGAGACCATCGCCAATTACTTCAATTCTAGGCGCAATATGATATGTATCCCCGGCCAGAGGAGCCATTTCGGCGGCAAATGGAGGGTCTACTAGAATTGACTGGGCAGGCGTCCCGTCAGAGCCCACTGGGTTAAAGGAAACCCCAACCGCAACCAAAGTTCCAGATTCTACGATTGTGGTCGCGCCTTTTTGTACTGATGAGTTAGAAAGAAAAATAGCAGCACCGGTATAATAATTTTGGGAGCCTAAAGTTAATGATGTATCATCTTTTATGGTAAAGAAAGTTGTATTAACACCTGCGCCTGCCACAACTACCCTATCAGAATTGCCCACCCCTCCAGAATGTTTTGTAAATCCTGATCCACCGCTGGTCACAACATAGGTTTCAATTGTTCCATTGTTTGCCTTTAATTGAACTTCTGCTTGGTCGCCAAAATGTTCTGGAATTCCATCGCCATCAAGTTCTCCCGATGTAGCAATCCCAAAGGGAATTGCATTCAAAGTACGAATTGGAATATAATTTGTAGTCAACCATTTTGAAAACTGAGGAGTAGTAACAGTACACATATATTTCCAACGATATCCATCTGTCGTCACAAAAGGTAGTTCTTTTGTACCCTCTTTATAGCGTTCCTTAGGATTTACTGTAGACACAGCCCCATTATTATTATCAAGGCATTTAAAGACTCGATTTGAAGTTGTCTCGTATACATAATACTTAGAAGTAGCTTTCGTGATTTGAGGGTCTTGGTCGTCATATTGGTCATATATCTCCCCCGAAGTCCAATCATATCGTTTTGCGGCAAATGATATATCTGTGTTTGCAATTACTCTATCTAATGCAATCATATCTCGCCAAGGTTCAAATTCATTTCCTTGGACATCACCATCAGGAGGTGGAGCCTCTGAATCACTATAACCAGCATGGGTTTTATCCCACGATAAAATCTTTCCTATAAACAAGTATACATAAGATTGCCCAACAACAGTATTGCGACCGCCATTTTCAGGTTCTTCAAATGAATCGACAAAGGCTTTTGCGTTGGCTATCCTAAAGTTTGATGTCACGGATGCTGGCATTTATATTTCTCCGTTTGCGCGTACATAGTAATATGATTACTATTTATGTTTACTTTCCTACTATTTAGTCGTTCACTATACCTTTTCTGGGCGCAACACGACTTTACCTGGCCCTATCCCTCTGAACTTATTGAGACCTCCGGTGCCGTCTACTGCAAACTTCGTGTTGGCGGCTGGGTTCTCATCCATGATTGTCATGGCCAACTGCCCACCTTCTGACTCGACAAACGAACCATTGGCATTTGGATAGATGGCAATGAGGCGTCTTCCGTTTTCTTTAAGAGTGCTGCTATTGTAAGACGTACCCTCATGCATCGTAATATATACACCTTCGCTGAAATTATTTGCGCCGGAAGAAGGATTCCCTGGGTCTCCACCAGTAAAGGCACTATTAGATGTTTTAACCCCAAGGACGAAACTGTCAATGGTGGCTCCGGCGGGGCCATAATTGAAATCAACATTTGATGTATACATTTGTGAGTTTGCGACAACTTGAAGCGTCGAGAATTCTGTGTTGGATTGATTATACAAAGGAAGCCCATTGTTGTAAGTTGTATTTGAGCCGCGAGAATAACAGAACAAATTCGCCATGCCACCAAAGTAAATTCGATTTCGACTATCAACTTGTAATTGTTGATAATTATTTTGATAATAGAGGTACTTATTTTGGGTTTGCCCAAGACTAACTGTGCGAACAAACCCAAGATAATTATAATAAATTGAATCGGCACCACCATGATATTTTAAAGTGTCGCGGAAATAATTGTCAGGGAAAATCTGTTCAATTTCTGTGTCGCCTATTTGATAACTATATCCCTTGGGCTTGATTCGGTACATGGTATTTGCGCTCATGTAATATAAATTGGGGGGATCTTCATGGTCCAATATCATGCCTGCACATGATTGTGACATTCCGTCTTGATTAGCTTGAGCAGGATAATCTGTCACTGGCCACGCAGTAAATGATTGCGTGTTCGCAAATACCGGATAGACATTCTTGGTATAGTGTATTCCAGTTGCAACATTTTGTGTTGTCACAACATGATAGCAATAGACAGAATTTGCTCCTCTGTTGGTTGGATCATATCCAGTATCACAGGCCACGAACAATGAATCTTTCGGACCAGAAATAATATTTGTCGGTCTCCAATTACCAAGCACATCATTGTTTGCATCAAGCGTTGTCGTGTTTGCAATCTCAAAGACAAGTCTGCCAGGCAACTGCCCCACAAGATCAGATGAAATTCTTGTCACCCCATTTGCATATGAAGTATTTGCAGCAGGAAGAATCTTGATAATATTTTGCGAACCACTACCCACAACATAGAGTGAGCCTAGATCATCGGTAGATAAATCAACAAAGGCACCAGATCCTCCTCCAATTTCCGAAGCTGCCCATTCGTTATCGCTAAGACCATATAAATGAGTACCCCCAACCATCACACCAATACCATCTGTTCCTCCTGTATTCCCCCACAGAATTTGTTCAGCCGAGTAGGTCTTAGACCTTCCTCCAGGAGTGGGGCTATCAGAAGCCCTTAGGTTGTGTGGACTAAAATTGGCACCAGCCTGCATGTGAATAGGCTGAACGTGAAGTTTTCCATTACCGCCGAGGAAGTTTAACAGAACAACACTTGCCCATTTTGCTCGGTCGCCGGTCGATCTTTTCGTTGGTGTATAAGTAAAATTATGAGTTGTCCATGTATCAGCAACCAGGGCTTGAGCTTCAAAGGGCGCGCCACTGGTCAAGGCAGGGACATGAGCAAATTCACCAACCGTTTGGTCAATGTACCCAGCGGCTTGGACGCCGCCGCCGTGTGGGGTAAGGAAGGTGGGGGATTTGTGCCCCTGCACATTGGGCCCCCCGATGGGATTGATTGGATATTGGTAGCCGTCTGCAATATAATATTTATCGGCTGGCAGCTCATCATAATATTCATAAATTCTAACATAATACCCAGCGGCAGAATCTACGGTACTCTTTGCAGTTATGCTAAAGGTTCTTGTTAAGCCATCCTCAACATTAAAAGCTCTCCATGAAGCGCCCATGGTCGAATCGGGGGGCACGATGCTTGAGTCAATAGTAACCACTTCTATGGTACTATCTATGGTTTCTTTATAAACAGCACTTTCGTTATCATTGGAGAAACATACCTGTGCATCCAACCCAGTATAATCTATATCATCAATAAAAGCCGTGGGTGTCAATCGGAATAACATCAAGGGCTTGCTATCGCCGGTCGCGTCAAAACCTGGATAGCCGGCATCATGGTCTTCATATACATAACCAACATATAAATTGTCATGGACATCTGTGTCAAGAATAACTGGACCGCTGAATCTTCCATTAGCCGTTAAGTCTGAACCAACATAATCTCCAAGAGCAGGAGAGCCAGGAGCAGTTCTCAAAAACTTCTCTGAGTCAATAACTTCGGTGACAATCCAATCAAGATTATTTGCGGTATTTGCAGAGACTCTAAAAATTGCTCCATTTGCATCAGATATTTGGTCGATCATTCCCGAATTAATAATACTCTTATCCGAATGCACATAGAGAACAGGCGCACCAGTAGAAATTTCGCTCGGGGTTGTTGCAGCGTGAGCCACAGTTACAGAAAAATCACCAATGGTCTGATTACTAAAGTCAGTTGATTCTGAAGCTCGAATTCTATATGGAGCACCACCTGTTCCAGTTCCTGTATCATTGTCATCGGCCTCTGATACCCAGGTATTTGCATATCCACCAGGCAGCGCATACGAACCGCGTGGCCATCCTGTTCCATCGTCTACTTGAATCCATGCAATTTCAAACTTTTCGCCCACAGGTGTATTATCTGGTTCGTAACATAGCTGAAATGACATGGCTCCAATTCGGCGACCAGTACCCTCAGGATCTTGAGGAGAGCCTCCTGTGGAAGGATTGGCGTCTTTCCACATGGTCACGCCACCACTAGCGGGGTATATATCACCATTTTCGAGCGGGTCAGTCTGTCCTAAGGTCCACATATCCCATTCTAGAATATGCCATGGGCTCTTTGAATTGGGTAATACATCTGTCGAATTGATGAGCGTAGAAGGCTGGGCTGTGTTAGCCGAGGCATAAAAGTTTGACCGGTTGCTCATCTCGGGGGAGGTAGGCATACCCGACACACTCGTCCCAGCATTCCATTGCGTAGGAGTCAATCCTAATGTTGGTCTCCAATAAGAACCACCGTGGGTGGCGCTTCCTGGATTTGTTGTTGGTTGACAAACACCCAACCATGAATCAGGTCCATATCCTCCGGGACCAATGCGACGGATTTTCATTCTTACATACTGATGGGCATTTCCATCAATATCCAAAGGAGCATTAGTTGTTGATGTTTCCAAAGACCCCCAACCATATTGATATTTACCAGCTTTGTTCGGAGCCTGATCTCCTGCTAATATGGTCGAGTGTGCAGATAAAGCTCCTGAATCGGCATCTTCATGAGCAGACACCAACAAAGTTCGCCATCCTTTAATATTCCAAATTAACGAATCATCGGTTACTGTTGTATATGCATTAGATGTTGCATAAGGAGCCTCACCTAAATCAGATCCTTCATATGGCCAAAGTGATTCGCTAGTAGAATAATAGTGCGAATTTGCATATGGGCTTGTCAGAGGAGACTGATCCCATGCAATCCATCCAGGTGACCCAGGAGTATTTTTTCCAGCC
>DQKQ01000034.1 GCA_015660615.1 Flavobacteriales bacterium | reverse complement strand
TCGTTGTTGCTGTTGAGCGTAAGGAGAAGCATCCTTTCTACGGAAAGTTTGTAACTAAAACCTCAAAATTTGTTGCTCATGATGAGGAGCAAACTTGTAACATCGGAGATACAGTACGGATTATGGAAACACGTCCTATCAGCAAGCGTAAGTGCTGGAGATTGATAGAGGTAATTGAACGCGTTAAGTAATTTATATAACTACTAGGAACTATGATACAACAGGAATCAAGAATGAAAGTGGCCGATAACAGTGGTGCTCGTGAGGTGCTCTGTATCCGTGTCTTGGGTGGTACAAAAAGACGTTATGCCTCAATAGGCGATAAAGTAGTTGTAACAGTAAAGAGTGCTACTCCTAATGGAAACGTTAAAAAAGGTACTGTAGCAAAAGCTGTAGTAGTACGTACTCGTAAAGAAGTACGTCGTCAGGATGGATCATATATCAGATTTGATGATAATGCAGTGGTTCTCTTAAACGAAAATGGAGAATTACGAGGAACTAGAATATTTGGTCCTGTTGCTCGTGAATTACGTGATAAGGACTTTATGAAAATTGTCTCATTAGCACCCGAAGTGCTTTAAGGACGACATAAGAAAGATGGAAAAGCGACTAAAAATAAAATCAGGCGATACAGTAAAGGTCATTTCTGGGGGAAACCGTGGAAAGAAAGGATCTGTACTCTCTGTTGATCGCAGGAAAGACCGTGTAGTGATTGAAGGTGTTAATATCGTCACGAAACACGTAAAACCTAGTGCGTCAAACCCTCAGGGTGGCGTAGTAAAAGTTGAGGCTGGCATTCACATTTCAAATGTGATGGTAGTTGATGCTTCAGGAAACTCAACACGTGTAGGTCGTCGTCGTAATGACGACGGGAAACTTACTCGTTATTCTAAAAAATCTAACGAAGATCTGAAGTAATGAAATATATACCTAGACTTCAAACCCAGTATAATGAGGAAATTACTCCTGCTTTAGTTAAGCAGTTTGAGTATAGCTCTGTTATGCAAGTTCCAAAAATCTCTAAGATTTGTCTTAACCAAGGTGTTGGGCAAGCAGTTGGAGACCGTAAGATGGTGGATCAAGCAGTAGTTGAGATGTCTGACATTGTTGGTCAAATGGCAGTGAAGACAAAATCAACAAAAGATGTTTCTAATTTTAAGTTACGTAAAGGCATGCCTATTGGATGTCGAGTAACTCTACGTAGAAGTAATATGTATGATTTTTTAGATCGTCTTATTTCGATAAGTTTACCTCGTACTCGTGATTTTCAAGGTATCAGATCTAAAGGATTTGATGGGCGTGGTAATTTCACATTTGGTATAAAAGAACAACTTGTCTTTCCAGAAATAAATATTGACAATGTCAAGAATATTAATGGTATGGACATCACTATAGTAACAACCGCAAACACTGATGAAGAGGCAAAAGCCTTATTAACAGAGTTTGGATTTCCCTTCAAAAAGAACTAAGTATGGCGAAAGAAAGCATGAAAGCGCGTGAGCGCAAGCGCGCCAAGATGGTAGCTAAATACGCTGCAAAGCGCAAAGCCTTGAAGGAGGCAGGAGATTGGGAAGGCTTACAAAAGCTTCCCCCTAACTCAGCAGCTGTGCGTATGCACAATCGTTGTCAGATCACAGGACGCCCTCGTGGCTATATGCGTCAATTTGGCGTTTCCCGTGTTCTATTTCGCAAATTGGCCCTCGCGGGTCGCATCCCAGGAGTCAAGAAAGCTAGCTGGTAAGCTGCTTTTTTAACACCATAAAGAATACAGATATGCACAGCGATCCTATATCCGACCTACTCACTCGCATTCGTAATGCGCAGATGGCTCAACACAAAGTGGTTAATGTTCCTGCTTCGAACTTAAAGAAGGAGGTTACAAAAATCCTCTTTGACCAAGGATTCATCCTCAATTACAAATTTGTTGATGAGAAGCCTCAGGGTTCCATTAAAATTGCTCTTCGTTATGACGATAAAACTCGTCGACCTGCAATTACTGAAGTTAAAAGATTCTCAAAGCCAGGTCTTCGTAAGTACGGAAGTGCCTCTGAGTTGCCTAGAGTTCTGAATGGCCTTGGAATCAGTATCATCTCTACAAACAAGGGGTTGATGACAGATAAAGAGGCGCGTCGTTTAAACATCGGCGGTGAAATTCTATGTACTGTTTACTGATAATACAAGAGAAAAAATGTCACGAATAGGAAAATCCCCGATAACTATACCAGAAGGTGTTACTGTAACTATAGAGAAATCTAATGTTACGGTTAAAGGCCCTAAAGGCGAACTTCAGCAGGTAGTAGATGAAGAGGTAGGTATTACTATTGAGGATAATGTAATTACCCTCAGTAGGACTTCTGAAGATAAAGAAGTCAGGTCTAAGCATGGCTTATACAGATCTTTAATCTTTAATATGATTGAAGGAGTTACAAAGGGGTATACAAAAGAACTTGAACTTTACGGAGTAGGTTTCCGTGCATCATCTCAAGGGCAGCAACTAACTCTAAGTATAGGGTATAGTCACGCTATTGTTATGCAATTACCTGCAGAAGTTAAGCTCGAAGCTGAAACAAAAAAAGGTCAACCACCATATGTTAAGTTGGAGTCTCACGATAAACAACTTATAGGTACGGTAGCTGCAAAAATTCGTTCATTACGTAAACCTGAGCCATATAAGGGTAAAGGGATTCGTTATAAAGGTGAAGAAATTCGTCGTAAAGCTGGTAAGACGGCTGCTAAATAATTTAAGTTATGTCTAAGAAAAAAGCATTAGCTCGTCTAAAAATAAAGCGCCGTGTTCGCGGTAAGTTGTCAGGAACTAAAGATTGCCCAAGGCTTTCAGTTTTCCGCAGCAATAAGCAGATATATGCTCAAATTATTGACGACACAAATGGCCGAACACTAGCTTCGGCATCTTCTGTATCTAAAGAGGGAGCAAAAAATCAACCTAAGATAGAGCAGGCCTCTGCAGTAGGTACCATGATTGCCGAACAGGCAAAAAAAGCAGGTGTTAGCAATGTTGTGTTTGATCGCAATGGCTACTTGTTTCATGGACGTGTAAAACAATTAGCGAAAGCTGCCCGTGAAGGGGGTCTTAAATTCTGATAACTATGAATCAAGGTCAAGGACAAGATAAACGCAATCAACGCCAAGGTGGACGTCGTGAACAACAGAGTCGCACAGGCGATCCTGATTTGAAGGAACGATTAGTTGG
>DQKQ01000221.1 GCA_015660615.1 Flavobacteriales bacterium | reverse complement strand
TTTCCCAGACTTATTCAAAACATTCAGGGAGTTTCTGGACTCTAACGACGCCCCCAATGCATATCTTTACTGCCATACATCTTATCCCGATATTGGATGGGAAATACCACAACTGCTTCAGGAGTACGGATTAACCAACAGGGTTTTATTTACATACAGGTGCAAGAAGTGTGGTCATATTAACCCCTCGTTTTTTAATGATGTTATTAATCATTGCTATCAGTGCGCAAACTTTACAAGAGAGCTTGTTGGTATAAATAATAAAATAGAAAGAAATGAGCTTTCACAAATATATAATCTGTTTGATGTATATATACAGTATGCAAATAGTGAAGGGTTCGGTATGCCCCAACTAGAGGCGTCTCAATCAGGAGTCCCTGTTATTACCGTTGACTACTCTGCTATGCAGTCTGTCGCGGATAATATTGGAGCCCTCAAGGTTCCAGTAAGCCACCTTCACATGGAGTGTGAGACCGGGTGCAATCGGGCCATCCCAGACAACAGCGTAGCGTTGCAGTATATTACTGATTTATACAATACCAGCAGCGAGAAGCGCAAGCAGATGGGATACAACATGAGGCAAAAAACTATTTCTCGGTATAATTGGGACGATACTGCGAGCAAGTGGGCAGATTACTTTGACAAGACGCCAGTTAAAAATCACGCCGAGACATGGCTTTCTGCCCCAAGAATATTGCCATCGGCTACCGAAATCCCGCCGAACCTTAGCATCAAGGATCAGGTAGACTTTCTCTTTAACCATGTCCTACGGCAGCCGGACTGGATTGGCAATCATATATGGAAAAGAACACTGAGAGATCTTACTTACAAATGCACAACGCAGAGTACAAATGTTGATTTCTATTTTAATGAATCGCACCTCAATAACAATATAAGAAACTGGGGCAAATTTGACATTGACTTAGCGTATACCCACATGGCCAAGCTGAGAGAAATGCATAATGAGTGGGAAAAAATTAGAGCCAATAAAATTCAAGGAGGGCAACGATGAAAGTTCTCTATATAGGAAACTATAACGACGGAACAGGGTGGGGAAACGCTTGTGTTAATAATATATTAGCCTTAGATTCTGCCGGAGTGAATATTGTACCTAGAGCCATCACCTTTAAAGGTTTGCACAATACTAACAATCAAAGAATTGCGGAACTAGAAGACCAGAGTGAGAAAGATATAGATGTTTGTATTCAGCACACACTCCCTCCGCTGTACTCTTATAATTCAAATTTTAAAAATATAGGCATCTTCTATACCGAAACGGCGACCTTTTCAGAGACCATGTGGCACAAGCATATAAACCTACTTGACGAAGCGTGGGTTCCTAATGGCCAGATGATAACAGCCTCTCAGAAGAGTGGGGTAAAGATCCCTACTAAGCTAGCCCCGCTGTGTTTACCTATGAATGATTACCAAGACATAGAAGACTGCGCAAACGTAGGGGAGTTTAGTGGGTGTTTTAACTTCTGCTTCGTTGGAGAAATGATTAAGAGAAAAAATATCGAAACTTTGTTACGGGCTTTTCACACAGAGTTTCACCCCTCAGAACCCGTCAACCTATTCTTAAAGCTGAGTAAGCCGGGATATAGCCACGACGAGACGCTCAAGCATTTTGAAGCTCTTTCGGATAGCGTAAAACGAGCGCTTAAGATAAGAAAGAACTACAGAAAAGAAATTGCTATAACAGGGCATCTAGAAAGTAGGCACTTGCACTCGCTGATGGGTAAGTGCGATTGTTTTGTTATGCCTAGCTTCGGAGAGGCTTGGTGTATACCAGCATTAGAGTCTATGGCTATGGGTGTACCTGTTATACATACTGCCAACACTGGTATGGATGATTTCTGTGTGGGGTGGAAAGTCCCATCGTCTCCTGCTCCATGTTACATGGCAACAGACTCGATGGATAGCGTGTACACGTCTCTTACTAGGTGGATGGAGCCAGATTTAGAGTCGCTGTGTTCTATAATGAGAGTGGCTTATGAAACCTACAAGAATAACCCAAAAGAATACAATATCAAAAAAGATGATTCCATAGCCAAGGCTAGGGAATACGACATAAGGCATATTGGTAAAAAGCTAAAGGAGTTGCTATATGAGTAGTACCGCTAGCCAGCAGTCTATAAGGTCTATAATGAGAAGGTCTACCCTGAGAGAAGAAGACACTCTTAACATATTGACGTTTTGCACGCACGAAAGATACGAACAAGGTCTATGTAAAACGGGACATAATTTCTATTCTGTGAATCATGGAAAAACATGGAATACAGATTATGGTTTAATTCCCGCAAACTATCAAGAGATTGATATCGTGCCTTGGCATATTAACTTCGATTTAATTCTTTGTCATACAAGCTGTGAGAGAATTATGGTTGCTAAACAAATCCAGCAACTCTTTAATATACCTATCTTACGACATACGCATGTTTTACCGGATATTCGATTTGATGTTGGCTCTCAGGTCACTAGTTTTAATGCTATTGAAGTCGATCATGATAGCTTTATATCTCGATACAATATGGAAGAGTGGGGGAAAAGCTTGTCTAGCACTACTTCTTTTATTGAGCACGGGATAGATACTGATTTCTGGAGCGGTGGCGATTCATATGACCGTGAAAATGTCTGTATATCTGTAGTCAATGATTGGCCAAATAGGGATTGGTGCTGTGGCTGGAATCTATGGCAACAAACAGTTAAATTCAACTCTCCTAACCAGCTACCCATAAAAGTGCTTGGCAGCAGTCCCGGATTATCTGAGCCTGCTCCTAGCCTTGAGGCCTTAAGAGAAGAGTATAAAAAGTCTTCTATATTTCTGAACACATCTATTCACTCTCCCGTACCAACAGTATTAATGGAGGCTATGGCCTGCGGATGTGCTGTAGTTAGCACTGACAATTGTATGATACA
>DQKQ01000059.1 GCA_015660615.1 Flavobacteriales bacterium | reverse complement strand
GGCATTCAGTGCGGGGCAAGACCTAAAAGAAATTACAGCTCCCGACGCACCTAACTTTAAAATTATTGTAGAAGAGACTTACAACACAAGCATTAGAAAAATGTGCTCTATGAGAAAGCCTATTGTTGCAGCAGTTAATGGTGTTGCGGCAGGTGCTGGTGCTAACATCGCTCTCGCTTGTGATTTAACAATTGCAAAAGAAAGCGCATCGTTTATTCAAGCTTTTTCTAAAATAGGACTTATACCTGACAGTGGTGGAACTTGGTGGCTACCTCGACTTGTGGGCATGCAAAGAGCTAAAGCACTTGCGTTTTTCGGAGACAAGTTATCCGCGAAAGATGCTGAAAACATTGGGCTAATTTATAAAGCTGTAAGGGACGAGGATTTTGAAAGTGTAGTGTCTGAAACTGCCACACGGCTATCTAAAATGCCTACATATGCTTTAGGGCTCACAAAAGCTGCATTTCACGAAGGAATGTCTAGCGATTTAGAAGAACAACTAGCCCGAGAATTAGACTACCAATTTCGTGCTGCAGATTCAGATGATTACGCAGAAGGTGTAGCATCATTTTTAGAAAAACGGACTCCCAACTTCCAGGGGAAATGAGTCTTTGGGTTAAAATAAACGACAGATTACCTGAAAACAATCAGAGGGTACTTGCTTTTATCCCTAAAAACAAAGTCTTCCTTCCAGGAATGCAATTAGATTTTGAAATTAGAGAAGTTGTCGTTCTACATTTCAGAGAAAATTTCTATGCAGAAAATGCTGATAAAAAAGAGAAGTATGGAATTCATTTTTGGTCTGGAGAAGGAAATAGCAATCACTTCTTTCAAGACGTAACACATTGGAAAACTATACCTGACGGGCCGCAAAAAACGTAACTGCAACTATGGCTGCCGTTTCTGATCGGAGTCGCATATCGCCTAAAGTAATTTCTTTAGCACCTGAATTAAGCATTTCTTGGACCTCTTCAGATGTGAAATCTCCTTCTGGACCAATAGCTATACAAGTAGATTCACCAGGAATAATAGCTTTTAAAAGATGTGTTTTTTCACCTAAAGAAACAGCATCCATGCAGTGAGCTACGAAGAAATTCTTTGATAAGTGTGGTGAGTCTGATATTTCACGAACAGCATCAATTAACGCCATCGCAGGCTTTAATTCAGGAAGCCAAGTTCTCTTACTTTGCTTCATTGCAGAAATAAGAACCTTACTCCACCTATCGAACTTAGCAGCCTTGCTCTCAGACCTAGAGGTAAAGACAGGATAAATTCTTTCCACTCCTATTTCAGTTGCTTTTTCTAAAAACCACTCGAAGCGCTCAGTCTTTTTAGTCGGGGCAACGATCATGGTAAGGCCCAGTTGAGGAAGTGACTCTCGCGAAATCTCTCCTACTTCCATAATGCAAGAACGCTTATCTAAGTCAATTATGACGCCCTCGGCAGTCCCACCTTTACCGTCCATTAAGGCATAGGAAAATCCTATTTTAGCACGAAGGACTTTTACAGCGTGACGTGTTTCTTCTTCAGGAAGATGCAGAATACCCTCTTTTAAATTTGGAATAAAAAGAGAGCGCATTACTTTGAATATTAGCCCTTTAAAGCAGCTGCTTCTAATACGCGAGGCCCACCTGAACGCATTGCATCAGTTGCTGTATTTTCGAACTTTGAGAAGTTATCTACAAATCGACGAGCGAGACCAGCTGAAACTTTATCGAACTCCACTTTATCAGACCATGTTTCACGTGGGCTGAGCAATTCTGTAGGAACGCCTGGACAAGAAGTAGGGACATTAAGATTAAATACTGTGTCTTTACGCATCTCCACAGAGTGAAGTTCACCATTAAGAGCTGCAGTTATCATTGCACGTGTGTAGCTAAGTTTTATCCTAGACCCTACACCGTATCCACCTCCAGACCAACCAGTATTTACTAACCACATTCTAACCCCATGCTTTTCTATGCGTTCGCCGAGCATTTTTGCATAATCAGTAGGTGCTAGTGGAAGGAAAGGCGCTCCGAAACAAGCAGAAAAAGTTGTTTGCGGCTCCACAACTCCAGCCTCAGTACCTGCTACCTTAGCTGTATACCCACTAATAAAGTGAAACATTACACCATTTGCGTCAAGCTTACTAATAGGAGGTAAAACTCCGAAAGCATCGCATGTTAGAAAGAATACATCTGTTGGATGACCTCCCATACCGCTTTTTATAGATCCATCTATATGATCCACTGGGTAAGAAACACGGGTGTTAGGCGTAATTGTATCATCCTCGTAATCAGGAGTAACACCATCTTCTTTAAAACCTATATTCTCTAATAAAGCTCCATATTTGATAGCGTTAAAAATCTGTGGTTCACTTTCAACGCTAAGATCAATGGTCTTTGCATAACAACCGCCTTCCATATTGAAAATACCATCGTTAGTCCAACCGTGTTCATCGTCTCCTATCAAGCTGCGTAATGGATCTGAGCTTAGTGTCGTTTTACCTGTACCACTTAAGCCGAAGAAAACGGCAACATCCCCATCAGCACTCATATTTGAAGAACAGTGCATAGGAAGTACGTTGTGTACCTCTGGCAACTCAAAGTTCATAACTGAGAACATGCCCTTCTTTATCTCACCTGTATAGCCACTTCCAGCAATCAGAATAATTTTTCGAGTGAAATCGATTGCGCTTACATTTCCTTGACGACATCCATGACGATTAGGGCATGCTTGATATCCTGGTGCACATACAATATGCCACGCAGGATCAGCCAACTTAACATTCTCAGCATCTAATCTAAGGAACATATTATGTACAAACAGGTTAGACCAAGCTTTCTCAGTAACCACCCTCACGTTAATACGTGTACCGGGGTCAGCCCCTACAGCAGCGTCTCTAACAAAAACTCTCTTACCTCCCATATAATCTTGAACATCTGAAAGCAAAGTTCCAAAATCATCTGGAGACATTTTCTGATTAATTTCACCCCAATCAACTCTAGAGCTAGTTTTAACGTCATCAACGATAAACCTGTCTTTGGGGGAACGCCCCGTAAACTCACCGGTCGCAATTGACAGAGCTCCAGTATCCGTTAGGATTCCTTCACCTCGCAGCAGAGTTTGTAGAATAAGGTTTGAGGGGGGAAGATTCCAGTGAGCGCTTGCTACATCTTCTAATCCAATAGCTTCTAACGATGCCCTATTAGGACAATTGCCGATATGCTTCATGTTTGTTCGAGGAATTAAGACATTAATATTCCTGGTGCAAATATAGACATTCAAGTTGCGTTTCTTCACATTTTTGTTTACATCCTATCAATGAATAATTATATTTACACCATGACAAAGACTACTCTATCACTTTTTTCATTAGCTCTTGTGCTAATCTTCTCGTGTAATACTTCCGATTCATTAGACCAAACTTCAACACAATCCTCTCCTGAGAAAGAAAAACCCGAAAGTCTAAATAATTTAACGGAAAAGGAAAAACAGGGAATGAGGCTTCTAAAGCGTCGACAAGAAGCTACAAAAGAAGCTTTATCTGTTAAAGAAAAGAATATGACCAGTCCTTATAAATACCTAACTACTTCGGACGAATACCCTATATTCACTTCGCTAATGTCTCGATCAATTCTCTCAAAACATATTCATAGCGCCGGTGTCACTGTACTCGCTCCAGTAGATAAAGCTTTCGATGACTACCCATATTATAAAGAATTACTTTTGCCGATAAACAAAGAAGAATTAGACAACTTCATCGCTTACCATATTATCGATACACCTCTAGAGTACAAGGAATTCTCTGTTGGAGAAAGTTGGACAGTGCACGCGGGACTCATCCTTTCTCTCACAAAAAAAGGAGGGATTAATTTCAACGGTGCTCACGTTAGATCAGGAAGTGTAGACACAGACCACGGAATGATCATAGGTATGGATGATCTTGTTTTCTACCCTAAGCTAAGTCACTGACTCAAATGTCAAAACCACATTTACTACTCCCTGTCTTTTCAATATTAATATCTACATTTGCTTTTATTAACTCATCTTTTGCTCAATGGTCGCATGATTTTAATGAGGGGGTAATTCCAGTAATCACAGATGGTGATACTTTAAGTAACCCTTGGGTTGGGGGATTAACTGCTCCCCAGTGGTCGCCAATAGATTTTGACTTCGACGGAGATGAAGATCTCTTCGCTTTTGACAGAGACGGTTCTCGTCTTCTTGCGTTCGAGCGAACTGATGAGGGGTGGAAATATCGTCCGAAGTGGGTTTTAGGTTGGCCTGAACTGGTAGACTGGTGTCTCCTAAGAGATTTCGATTGCGATGGGCGGCCTGATATTTTTACAAGCCACCAAAACGGCATATATGTATATAGAAACAACACCGAAAATCCACTAGATCCACAATTCTCACCAGTAGCAACACCTCTCCTTGCCTCTTACGACTTCGGGGCTGGTCCAGATATGCTACCCGTAGTTTGTCTCGGTATTGACATCCCCGCAATACTCGATCACGATGGAGATGGAGACATTGACATAATAACTTTTACAGAAACCTCTAGCACTCTATATCGCTTCCAGGGATCAGTAGAATGCGGGCTCCAAATGGAATGTACTAATAGATGTTATGGTATGCTAGCAGAAGCATCTGAAAACAATGCGATGTTTATTGGAGATAGCTTTGATTGTGGATTTAACGTAACAGATCCACGTCAACAGCAGGGACCTCTTCATGCAGGAGGATCTTTAACTAGTCTTCAACTCGACAACGAAGGGCCTCTCGATTTATTAATTGGAGATGTGTCATTCCCTACCTCCATTGCTGTCTTAATGGAAGATGCCGTAGATGGTCAGGATAGTGCAATTTCCGTGGACTACTCTTTCCCTCTTCTTACAGGCGGTGTCGAAGCACTAAATTGCCAAAGATTCCCCTCTGCATATCATATAGATGTAGATAATGACGGTGTAAGAGATCTACTTTTCAGCCCCAACACCTATCTGGAGACGGATGATGATGCAAGTGTGCACTTTTTGAAAAACACTGGAGAAGACCTTGATCCTGTTTGGTCTTACATACAAAACGACTTCATACAGGAAGGCATGATAGACCTCGGAAGAGGCGCCTATCCAGTACTCATAGACTTGGACGGCGATTCCCTAATCGATTTAGTAATAGCAAATAAGGAGACGTACAACGGAGTCGGTGATACGCCCACCACAATTCTATTATTCCGCAATTCAGGAACCCACACTCAGCCAGTTTTCACATACACTTCAACTGTCGACGTGAGTACTTACGGAATTGAAAGTGTGTTTCCAGCTTTGGGAGATATTGATGGAGATGGGGACATTGACCTTATTGTAGGTGACGAACTCGGAAGGATACATAGATTTGACAACACAGCAGAAATAGGTGCTTG
>DQKQ01000080.1 GCA_015660615.1 Flavobacteriales bacterium | reverse complement strand
TCATTAAAGAACTTCTTACTTCCAGGAGGTCATCCAGCCGTTGCGGATGCACACATAGCAAGAGCCGTTTGTCGTAGGGCAGAACGAAGGTGTGTGGGATTATCCCGAGAGGAAGAAGTAAATCCAGAGGTTATAAAATATCTAAATCGACTTTCAGATTTACTCTTCACAACCGCCAGATTATTATCATATTTAACAGAAACTGAAGAAATTGCATGGAAAACTTGCAACTAATCGAGATTCGGTTACTTTTGCGCGCTGTAAGCCTTGTGTAAACAAGACACAAATAGAAAGGAATGTATTGGACTCTCGAATTAGCCTCTTACTTAGAGGATGCACCATGGCCCGCTTCAAAAGACGAGCTAATTGACTTCGCTATGCGTACAGGAGCGCCGCTTGAAGTGGTAGAAAACCTTCAGGGGCTTCAAGATGATGGTGAAAACTATGATACTATTGAAGATATTTGGCCTGACTACCCTTCGAAAGAGGACTTCTTCTTCAACGAAGACGAATACTAACTAAGCGAGGAGCCTCCTTACTGTAGATGGGCTTTTCTGTTCCATCAAGACTTCCCTTTTTGCTGTCAATTTTTCTACTAACTCCTCTGAGCCATATCTCACCGTTAGTAACTCTAGCCCTCTAGTAGCTTTAGACCAAACCTCTTCCCCCAGCTTCTCAATCAACTTTACCTCCTTGTCTTTGTTCGAATCAAAGATGATATCAAACTTTACAGCTGAATTCTGCATCATCCTTACATGAATGCCGGCATCATCTAAAGCGCTAAAGACTGAGGTAAGGTGATCTTCACCTACAAATGATCGATCGGAAGGACCTATTGATAACCGAGTGACATTGGGTCTATAGATATACATAGGAAATGAAGGAATCTGTCCAGGAAACCGAGCAATCCTTGTTTGCTTAGCATTTAAGTCCATAAAACTCCTCACGATTAAAGGGATACCTAAATTTTGAAGAGGCTTAACCGTCCTGGGGTGAATCACACTTGCTCCGTAATAACTAAGCTCAATAGCTTCAGAGTAATCAAGTTCTTCAACAGTCTGAGTTCCTTCAAAAATTCGCGGGTCTGCGTTCAACATTCCAGGGACATCCTTCCAAATCACAACCTCCTCAGCCCCAACAGCACAAGCGAGCAAGGCGGCAGAATAGTCTGAACCTTCCCTACCGAGTGTCGTGGTTCTTCCACTGGGACTTTTCCCTATAAAACCCTGAGTTACGACTATTCTCCGAGACGACTCAGAAAGCAGACCTCTAAGGTTAAGTCCCATTTCATCTAATCTACTCTCATCAACTCTAGCGCTATTGTGCCTTTCATCTGTTTCGATAATTCCCCTTACATCTCTCCACTCAACATCCCAACTATTAGAATATAAATAAGCATATAAAATCTTTGTACTTGCGTCTTCTCCCGATGCTACTAATTCGTCATAAGCTGCATCTAAATCGTCAAGAACATTAGATTTTTTTAGTGCTGTAATAAATAGTTCGTGCAGATCTAACTCTATTGATAGAGAATCTATGACCTTCTGATGTGCTATAACTATTTCGTTTAATTCTTCGAAGGCTTTATCATAACCATCAGATACCAAAGTAGAAAAAACCTGTTCAAGTTTATTAGTAGTTTTGCCCATCGCAGAAACTACAACTACTGCTGGATAAACCAAACAGTTTTGCAAAATAGATTCCACATTTCTTACAGCATCTGCATCTTTTACAGATGCTCCACCAAATTTATGGACTATTAGATTTTGTACTCGAAATTGCACGCCACTAAGTTACTACATTGCAATATGGATTCATTACCATTGCCTATCACAGATATCACTCTAATTGTCATTCTAATTTGGGGTGCATTTACCGGCTTTAAAAAAGGGCTGGTTCTAGCACTCGCTTCTTTTGTAGCAATCATAGCCGGGGCATTGGCCGCCTATTATGGTGCCGATGCAATTGCATATGAAATAAGTTTAAACGTAGATTGGTCCGAGAAACAAATCGCTGTGGCTTCTTTTGCAATTGTGTTCTTCGCCGTGGTTTTAACGGTACACATTCTTGCAAAAGTACTTGAACAAACTCTCAAGCTTGTTGCATTAGGTCTTGCAAATAAAATTGCCGGAGCTGTTTTCGGTATTGCAAAAAACGCGCTAATTCTGACATTTATAATATTTGGAATTAAGGGGTTTGGAAAAGGATTGCTTCCGGAAAATGCAACAGATGAATGTGTCATTTACCCCGTTGTGGAGTCTATCGCTCCTCTTGTTTTACCCTACTGGGAGGACTTTTATGAGACTACCGATCTTGAAAGACTCGAAGAAAAAGTCAAGGAAAATATTGAAAAGACAAAAGATAAAATAGAGGATGTAAAGAACCATAAAAAAGCCAACTAATAGAACGAAAACTAAACTGCTCCAAAGGCTTTAAATAGATCTTTCACCCTGGTTTTTAATTCGGCTTGGGCCTTTGAGTAATCATCCCCAGCCTGTATATTTCCTTTCACACTAACGTAAAATTTAATCTTTGGCTCTGTGCCTGAGGGCCTTACCGTTACTATAGAACCGTTTTCAGTTACAAACTGTAGAACATTAGATTTAGGAAGGTTGTATTTCGTCCCGTCAGGACTTGCAAAATCATAAAACTCAACAACTTTATTTCCAGCTAAGCTATCGGGGGGATTCGTTCTAAATGAAGTGATCATATCTGCAATCTCTTTCGATCCGTTCCTTCCGCTTTTCACGATTGAAATAAGACCTTCTTGGTAAAGCCCAAACTTTCTGTGAATCTCCTCCAATCTTTCGAGCATCGTCGTGTCCTGCTCTTTTAGTGTGTGAGCAAGCTCCGATATGACACAACATGCTGACACCGCATCTTTGTCTCGTGCAGTGTTTTTTATTAGATAACCATAGCTTTCTTCAGCTCCTACAACGAAGTCCCTGCTTCCCTTCTCTTGAGCTATTGCAGCTGCTATATGTTTAAATCCGGTAAGAGTTGTCCTAACTCCCAAACCATAGCCTTTTCCAATCTCTCCTAGAAGTGGAGAAGTAACGATAGTTGACGCTACAAATTCCGAAGAGCCAAATGGGGTGCCGTTGTCTCTACCACAGCTAAGGACATAGTCGAAAATAAGGGCTCCTGTTTCATTTCCGTTTAGAAGTTGAAACCCACCTTCCCCATTGGGGACAGCTAATCCTACTCTATCTGCATCTGGGTCAGTGCCCATTACAAGCGAAGCGCTAACCTGCTCACCTAAAAGGATTGCTTCTGCTAATGCTTGGCCTTCCTCAGGGTTGGGGCTAGAAACTGTAGGGAAATTTCCGTTTGGCTCTTTTTGAGACATGACTTCATGGACGTTAGAAAAACCAAACGCCTTTAATGCAGGTGGAACGCTTACCGATCCTGTTCCATGTA
>DQKQ01000049.1 GCA_015660615.1 Flavobacteriales bacterium | reverse complement strand
AGAGCATTCGATGATCTTGATGATCTCGAAGTTGTGGAGCGTGTTCCACTACAAGTGGGTTCTGATCCTGAAAATATAGAATACCTTGAAGCTAAGAAAATAGTTAAAGGACATTTCTTCAGTTAGGTCTTTTATTCGCTACGAAATAAGATGCATCCATTCCATGCAGACAATCGCAGCTATGGTACCGACAGCATAGCCAAGGACAGCTAACAGAACTCCAACAGGAGCAAGTGCTGTTGAAAAAGCGCTAGCAACAATTGGAGCTGAAGCAGCACCGCCAACATTAGCCTGAGATCCTACTGCTACGAAGAAAAATGGAGCTTTAATGATTCTCGCTACTATAATTAAGACAGTTATATGAACTAGCATCCATATTAAACCTATGATTATAGCAGATGAATAGGTTGACCAATTTGAAATTAATGCTCCGACATCCATCTTCATACCGATAGTAGCAATTAGGATGTAAAGGAATAGTGATCCAACTTTACTGGCCCCAGCGCCTTCATATTTATTCGCTTTAGTGAAGCTGAGAGCAACTCCTAATAATGTGGCGATAATTACGATCCAGAAAAAACCGTTTTCTAAAGAAGAAAGATATTTTACAAAGCTAGAAGGATTAGAAGCGAGTATGCCTTTAAACCAATCGTGAATCCCTACGCTTGCAGTATCTGCAACGATATGTGAAATGGCTACGGCTCCGAAGGCGATACCTATAATAACCATTAGGTCAGAGAAAGAAGGTATTCTTGCAATACTGGCTGAATATTTTTCTACTTTCTCTTTTAAAGCTTCTACGGCTGAGCTGTCAGCTTTAAGCCACTTGTCGATTTCTTTAGTTCTAATAGCTCCGTATAAAAGGAATGGCAACCAAAGGTTTGCTACGAAAACATCTACTATAAGCATAATTGAAAATTGCTTGTCTAAGGTTCCTGAAATTTCTTTTAGCGCAGCTTGGTTGGCTCCTCCGCCTATCCAACTACCAGCCACTGTGGATAGTCCTCTCCACATAGCTCCTGGTGAATCACCTCCAAACACCTCGGGGGTGAATTGCCCCACAATGTAAAGAGCAATTGGACCTCCAATAACAATACCGAACGTAGCCGCGAAAAACATAATTAGAGCTTTGGGCCCCAAGTTGTAAATCCCTTTTAAATCAATGCTTAAGCACAAGAGAACTAAACTGGCAGGTAGCAAATATCTCGAAGCTACGAAGTATAAACTTGACGTTTCACCATCTACAATGCCTAATGAATTAAATGCAGCTGGTATGAAGTAGCACAGCAATAGACTAGGCACGAAAGTGAAAAATTTCTTGAATCTAGGAAGGCTAGCTGCATGAAATATTCCTGCAAGAGATACAGCTAGTAGACCAAATACAATAGCGTCATTAGTTATAGGAAACATGGCGATAAATACTTATGATTTTGAGGTGGTAATTTACAACAACAAAAAAATGGCGAGGAAATTTTCCCCGCCATTAGTTATGGTCTATAAGTCAACAAGTTGTGATTTGCTTACTCAACAGATTCAACTTCAATTAGTTCAACTTCAAATATTAAAGCTGCGAAAGGAGGGATAGGCCCACCTGGTGTAGGACGTTCTCCGTAAGCAAGTTCTTGAGGAATGTAGAATGTAGTTTTTCCTCCAACTTTCATTAACTGAAGTCCTTCAGTCCAACCTCGGATAACTCCATTAAGTTGGAAAGAAATTGGTTCTCCACGCTTGTAGCTTGAGTCGAACTCAGTCCCGTCTAGTAATGTTCCTTTATAGTGAACGGTTACTTTATCATTTTCATCTGGACTTTTGCCAGTCCCCTCAGTAGCGTGGTTATACTGTAGACCAGATTCCGTAACTGAGATGCCATCTTTCTTAGCGTTTTCTGCTAGGAATTCTTCTCCTTCAGCCTTAGCCGCTGCAGAAGCTTTTTCTTTAACAGCCGCCATTGCTTCACGGACTATTTTGTCAGCGTCAGCAGGTTCGAGAGTTGCATTGTTATTCATGACAGCGGAGAATCCGCTAGCTAGTTGTTCGCTACTAATATCTAGCATCCCTTCGGATTTCATATTGGTTGCGAATAATACTCCAAGAGCATAAGAAACAGAATCCATTTCGGTACTGAGTTTTTGGGTTTGTGATGGTTGTGCTTGTGAGCAGCTAGGCATAGTTGAAACTAAAACTAGCATTGCTACAGCGCCGCGAAGATAGTACGTGAATTTCATTTACAGTTATTATTTATTTATTAAGGGTCGAGTATAGATAAAGTTATTTGAATCCGAAAGGTCGCAATTAAAAGTGTATCGAAGGTTGTTAAATAATTTCAATTTTTCCACGATTTCGATTTGATTTTGAATCGCAAATCTAGCCATCTCTCCACGAGCTTGTTTGGCAAACGTGCTAACGGTTCGAAAACCATTCTCCCCCTCTTCTTTAAAAGTGCATGTAATGATCTCAGCATTAATTCCTGATTTGATGACAACCTTACTGTATTCGTCGCTGGCAAGGTTGAGAATGACTTTACTTTCATGATCTTTCAGTTTTTTCGAAAAAGCTTGACTATACACACTAGACCAAAAAGAATTAAGTGATTTGTGGCCTTGACTAACTTTAAAGGTTTGTCCCATTTCAAGTCTGTAAGGCATTATTAAATCACAAGGTCTAAGAATCCCGTATAGCCCACTTAGTACAATAAGGTTTTTTTGGGCATACTGGAGATCATCTTTACTTAATGAAGGAGCGTCTAGGTATTTGAAAGCCTCGCCTTTCATTGCAAAAGCACAGGCCTTAGCTTTAGATTTAATTGCTGCACCTACCGAAATGTGAGTGGCCCAGTTTGCGT
>DQKQ01000050.1 GCA_015660615.1 Flavobacteriales bacterium | reverse complement strand
TTAATTCCTTTTCAGAAGCATTGTAGACAAAATTACCTGCTCTAGGTCTTATCAATGCCCTAACAGGGATACCTATGCTTGCACTAGCTCTTACAGAAGCTGTGGTAGGGGTAAGTCCACCGCACTCCCAGTGTCCACAAAGCTCAACTCTATCCGCACCTGCTTCTAATGCTATAGCTACATCAACAGGCGTACTTACACATATCTCGAAATTCATCTTTTAGCTTGGACAAGGTTAATTGGGACAAGGTTCCCCAAACACGGCCAGAACCAATAGCACATCAGAAACGGTTACCGCTCCGTCTTCATCAACATCAGCAAAGCAGTTAATCTCACAACCAAATTGACCTAAAATTTCTAATATATCCGCTACAGTAATTACTCCGTCAGCAACTATATCAGCTGGGCAAGTATTTAAAATTGGAGGAGGGGAATCCACATCATACCATCCACAAATAGGAGGGTATAAAGGACACACTTGTCTACTCGTAAAACCTACTGTAACTGCTCTGGTTGTATCGTAATATTGAGTGGAAAATGAATGCGGAGTATGATCAGCACCGGGGAATTCGTGGAAACAATTATCAATTCCTAACAAATCTGTTCTATTGTGAAGAATCTCGCTGCCATCTACTATAGAGACATTGATACCAAGTAATTGAACGTAACCCGTTCCAAAGGGCACTGTTCCATCATTTGTTCCATGAGTGCTTACAACTGGCGTGTTTCCTGCTGAAATCCATGCATCATCTCCTATTGCACCAGAGATATTAAATATTGAGAGTAGTTCTGAGGAATAACCCGGAGAGCCTGAATCCCCTTCTATACCACCAGACAAACCGTTAGAATTAAAATCTAACGTCGAAGGAATTTCTGCTAAATCATCTACATAAGCAGCATGCAGAGCGATAAAACCACCAGCAGAAGAACCTCCCAATACAATTCTTTCAGGATCTATACCCCAAGTATTGCCGTCTATTTCATAGGATTTACGGAAATATCTTACCGCAGCTTTTGCATCTTGAACACCTCTCATAACAGCTTCTTGTAGCGAAGATTCAAGATCAAAAAAATTATCTATTCCCAATCTATAACTTATTGATGCCACAACATATCCCATCCTTGCCAAGTCCTCACAAAGAGGCACAACATCTGACCCATCGTTAGAACCTGCTAGAAAAAAACCACCATGAGCTACTAGAACAACTGGCCTGTTATTTACCACATCACCTACAGGCTGATAAATATCCATTACCAATGAAATACTACTCCCATCTGCTGAGATATTACTGCCATAAGGGATGTCATAATTGACTGATATGTCATCAAAAACTCTGTATCTATATCTGGCTCCATCACAACCTGCACCTGTTTGGGCAGGTAGATTAATTGAAAACAAAGCTGTTAGAATAACGAAGAAAAATATTCTCATATGACTCGTTTAATATGTTCTTTCGAACCAGTTATTAAGGTTCCTTTCAAGTTCTGGAATGCTCTCTAAAATGTAGTATTCGTGTTGAATAACATCAGCCCTAAAAGGTGTTGACATTACTTCTTCGAGATTGAAAACTTTTAATTTATTACGCAATGCCCAAGCGTGACTAGTTTCTCCATATGAAGACATTATCCCCGCACCGAAGAGTTTTGCTTCACCATCCTCTCTAATAAATCCAAATTCAACAAAGAACCAATATAACCTCTGAAGTTGGGTTACTTGGAAATCTCGTCCGTCATTAGCGATAGCCGTTCCAACCTCTCCAAACCTGTGCATAAAACTTGCGAAATCTGCGTTCATCAAAGGCGGGATATGACCGAAAGTGTCGTGAAACATATCTGGCTCTTCTATATAATCAACTTGATCTCTACGACGCACCCAAGTAGATGTACAGAATTTTTTTTTCGACAACAGTTTAAAGAAATCAGAAGGTGGTATTAAGCCAGGAACTATCTCAATAGACCATCCCGTAGTTTCCTTCAATTGCAGGGCCATATCCTCTACCATAGGAATAGATGTTCTTGTCAAAGTATCCGACATTGCATCAAGCGTATCTAGATAAAGTCGGCTGGCTTTACCCTGAAGATGTGCTTTCTGTCTATCGTATAGAAAATTCCAAGTTGAATGTTGTTCTTGGGTATAATCTTCTAATTTCTGAGTGAGAATCATTGTATGCAAAAGGTACACACAATTTTATTATGAAACTACTATTGAACTACAACTTGAAGCGAACTGTTTAACTTTTTAGAACTCAATACATAAACACCTAGTTCTAATCCACTTACATCTATATAAGTACGTGCTGAATTTATATTCAAGACTTTAATTAATCGTCCTTTAATATCAGAAAGCGTAAACTCCGTACCGATATACTCGTTTGAGACTTCGATATTAATCACATCAGTAGTCGGGTTTGGAAATACCGTCATTACGAATTTACCATTCTCATCTTCTATTGAGTCAATGACACCCATCGAGATTAACAGACCTCTAAATTCTTGATAGTAGAGGTTTGACACTCTTTCATCGTGAACGATAACAGTATTCTCGTCGTTAGTATTTTCAGCTGTAGATGACCAGTTGTGAGACCCTGTAACTACAGTGGGGTCAGAAAGAGGTTCGCTATAGTCAATAACGGCATATTTATGGTGAAGCTGACCAGCTATACCTTGATGAGAATGTACATCTATTCCCGCTGCAGTAAGTGTTTCAAATTCAGCACCAGTACCACCTATTTCTTCAATCGCACCCTGAGGGCTTACAAAAAAACTTGATCCATCAATAATAGCATCTGCTAAGTCGTCACGGGTAAAAGACAATAGAGCGAAAGCCATACCGTAATCCATACCTTCTATTGTTTGACGAATAGCAGAAGTTGTTCCGTCTGTAGGAGAAAAATAAACCTCAACAGGCGACCCCCCTATAATGTATTTCAGTGGAGTGTTTACTGATTTATCTGGCCCAAATTTTGAGTTTACTGCATCAGGCACCATTGAGTCGCTACCCCACATTTCATTGAATTCAAGGGTATATCCACGTGCGATACTTTGGTCTTGAAATACAATAACATTATTCTTGTCAGTATTGAGGTTTGCCGTAGTCATATTTGTTGACCCTGTCAATACGAAAGCCGTTTCAGGGTAATCTGCATCGCCGATAAAGAACTTATTGTGCATTCCCGAACCCTCATTATCTGTACGATAATGAACCGGGATGGAACTGTCGAAATCATCGATACCTAGGTTTGCATTTGATCCTTCAGCTATATATCTGATTTGAACTCCGTTTGCCGCAGCGGTATTTATAGCATTTTCTATAGCGACGTTATTCGTATTGTATACTGCAACATCGAGGGTGTGTTGAGCGGACGTTATCCAAGCTGCAATGGTATCGTTGGTGCTCGTGCCAAGTGACATCGCTTCTTCGTCGATGGCTACTGAAGTATCAACAGAGCCTGTGAAGTACACGTGAATATTTCCTGAAGATTCTGAAATTGTAGCGTAAACTCTGACAGGAGAAGTTACTGTTTCCCCATCTGAATTTGTGGACTTTACTCTTGCGTAGTACAGTGTCCCAGGACTGAGTCCACTCAAAGAAATCAAGTGGTCTGTAGATAGAAATAAATCTGAAGTAGTCGTTCCTAAATCTGGAGTTAGACCCCACTCAACTTCACTGTCTCCTACTACATCTGTAGTCCATGTTAGACCAAATGACGACGACGATATGTTTATTTGTTCTACTTCAGAAGTAAGACAAACCCCAGAAGTAGAAAGCATATCAGATGTTCCACGAGGTAAAAGTTGGTAACCTCCATATCCATCGAAAGAAAACTGGCTTACAATACCCATGAGGTTCATTTCACAGCCGTTAAGCACCGTCCCTACAAGAGAATTTGATGACCTAACATATATAATCCCATCTTCGCCAGAGGAAATGAAGGTGTAAGTTGTGTTAGCTTCTATTATCTGTCCTCCTGCATCGAAAGTCGTGCCTTCTATTACCACAAGTTGTCCTTCCAGAGATTCATTAAGTTGATTCGGAGTAACAACAAGTGCATCCGGCAGAGGATTTCCTGAGCTAAGTATATCCACCTGTGTAAGGTTAGGACCGATTTCAAGTAGACCGTTGTACTCGGAAATTTCTCCCGTCACAGTCACTTCATCACCTGGATTTGGTTCTGCAGACCAGTCAGTCCAATCGTTTCCTGGATATAGTGCTATTCCAGCAGAAGCATCTTGTATATATCGAACAGAACCCAAATCGGCTCCACTTGTGATAATACCTGTTACGGTTACGGTCTCGCCTATAGCATAATTTGTACGTGCGTCTAGAATATCAGACTGAGCAAGTATAATTGTGGAGGAGAGGATTGCAATAAATGTGAGGGTACAGCTAAATAATTTCATTGAAAAAAATGTTATCGAGAGTAATTAAAATCTGACGCGAATAGAGAAGTTTGAACGGAAACCATATCCCATATATACACTTGCTGAAGCTGCGTCGAAGTTGTTTTCAGTAAATGCATAGGTTCGATTAGGATCAGTAAAGTTCCACTCGCCATATGGATCGTTATTCTGGGCGTTTACAAGGTAAACAGTGTTTAAAACGTTAAAAGCAGAAAAGCGAAAATCTACTTGTGATTCATCCATATCTAATGTATATCCCATATGAAGATCCAGAAGTCCATAAGCTGGAAGTTCCCAAGACTGACGCCCTTCGTTATCTCCATTCAAAGAGAATGGATCAAAATTAGCGTAATATCTATCGAAATAAGTATAACGAGGTTTAACGTAGAATCCGTTCTTGCGGTAGCGAATAGCAAAACCTATTTGCGTTTGGGGTGCATCACCTACAGAAACTCCTGCGGCATTGTATTTAACGATTTCAGGATTCCCCTGCCAATCAAGGTAAGGAAGATTCGTATCATCATCCAGTAAAATCAAACTGTCCTCAGAGCTAGTCCAGCGCCAGTCACCATAAGAGCCATAACCCTCAATTGTAATGTGGCGATTAACCTGGTAACCGAAATCTAGCTCAATTCCTTTATGTAAGGCACTCATTGAATTAATATTTGCCCTCACAATCTCTCCATCAGCAGTTTCAAACCTAAGCATACTATTAAGAGGCCTGTTCTGCCAATCTGTGTAGTATCCATTAAGATTCAATGTCCAAGGTGACTTACTCCATTTTACCCCAAATTCAACTGAAGATATTTGCTCATTTTGAGTATTCTGAATAAACTGATTGTCGTAATCTATAACGCTAGAGAAAGTCGGTGTTCTATTGAGATAACCAAGGTTCATAAATGCGTTAGTCCACTCAGTAATATTTACATTTCCTCCACCCTTAACAGTATAACCTGAAATCCACTTCCAACCAGATTCGTTGTACTCCATATCACCTGTCTCATCATTCTCTACAAGTGGTTTAAAGTAATCCACACGATTATACCCTTGGTTGACAGCACTTACATTAACGAAGTAATTGTACCATGGACCTTTGTACTCCATGAGCGCAAAAACACCACCCCATTTTACAAAAGCATCATTGTGGTAGCCTATTGTATCTCCAACTACATGCATGGGTTGACTATCATTTGCGTCATCTTGATCAATGAAATAATCACCACCAATAAGATCATGAACGGTACTGTAGTGCTCACCTTGATAGGTTCTCAAGTCTGCTCCACCTGAGAATGTAAGATTATCAGTAGTCTCATATCTGAAAGTAGAAAGCGCCCCAAGCCAAGTGTGATTGTTGTATAATTTTCTCAGAATTCTAGAGCTCTTAAGAAGCGTTTCTGAGTAAGTCGGATCTATCGGCGGTCCGAATAATCCACCCACAGTATTGGTATTCCAAAACTTCTGAAAGTCTACCTGACCATCTTCTGAATAATCACCCGACCCAAGCGAATTCTCTAATCTTGTTCCACCACCATGACCATATGAAGCATAGGCTGTAGTCGTGATATAAAGCTTGTCAGTTGTCCTCCAGCTGTGGCGAATAGACATGAGCGGTTTGTGGTATTTATTCTGACGCTCATATAAGCTAGATCCATTAAGCTCGCCCCAATGAACATTGTAGTTGAGACCCATATCCTTAAGGCCTGTGGTATCAATATAGTTCGTTGATGTCATTTCATTTTCAAACTCAGCAGCCCCACCATCTATGTCATATCCGTACTGAGAATTAAGCTCAGCATAAGCTGCTTGCTCTTCAGCAAGAGAAAGTTCTCCATCGTTAAAAATCGCATCGTAAGCTTGACTGTACTCTGTCATTTGAGTGTAATCAGCATCCGTTCCAGTGAACAGACTTCTTGCATAATCTTTGTTGTGAGTTGCTATACGTTGCTGATACCCACGAGCTGAGTTCTTCGAAGGAGCACCAGTAACACTTAAAGAAAATATATGCGATCCAAGTGCCTTTTGTGCCTTACCATAGTAGAACCAAGAATCAGTATAAGTCTGCGCCACATATCCTCCTCCATGCTTATAACTTCCAGCAAAGGTGAAGCCCCATCCACCATCTAAACGACCTGTGGTGTGGCCAAGCGTAGTACGAGACAGTCCATAACTACCAAGTTCTTGCTTAACACTCGTTTTCTTCTTATTTTCAATCCCTACAGTAACAATATTTACAGTTCCACCAATAGCTGGAAGAGCAAGTTTAGAAGCACCAAGTCCCCTTTGGACTTGCATCGTTTGAGTTACAAGGTCTAGGCCAAACCAGTTGTTCCAATAAACCCCACCACTCTCCATGTCATTAACAGGAATACCATCTACGAGAACACTTACGTTTCTCTGTTTAAACCCTCTTATGCTGATACTCGGCCCATTGTCATCTGACCCTGCCTGAGTAGCATAGACGCCAGGAGTTGAATTGAGTAGCATGGGCAAAGGTTGAGAACCTAATTCCTCTTGAATCTGAAGTGGTTTTATATTTGAAAACGCAACAGGGGTTTCACGTTCTATCGCTATATCTGCGACTACCCTTGCTTCTTGAAGAAGTACAGTCTCCATCTTAAAATGAACTTCGAGGGTTGAATTTGCAACGACATTCACCTCTTTCGCCATAGGGTCATACCCTACGTAAGAAACGCGAAGGCTGTATTTACCTGGAGTAAGTTCAATAGAGAACAAACCGTCGAAATCAGTTAGAACACCTATAGATGATTCACCTGCACCATATATGACAGCTGCCTGAATTAAAGCTTCGCCAGTTATAGCGTCAGAGATAGAACCACGTACAAGACCTGTTTGGGCTGATGCGGTGAGCATAGAGCCTAAAATTAGCCCCAAGAAAATGGCCAGGGAAAAACAATTAATACGAATCATGGAAATTGAATGCTAAATAATTAGCGGATAACAAATTTAACGGATGACGATGCGGTGTGCGAAAATCGAACCGTTCAAGTACTGAACGTTCACGAAATAAACACCTGCATTCCAATCTAAAGTTGAGATAGACCAGGTGCGAATATCTAAAGTCGGTGCAATCACCTCAACTAGACGACCCTCAGGACTGTACACTTGAATTTGCTTTACAGATTGACTGCTTTCGATATTGAACTGACCATTTACTGAAGGATTAGGGAAAATCTCTAATGATGGTGTCTGCACAATATTGTTTATTCCTGAAGTACCACAAGCGCAGCTGTGAGATCCTAAGCCATCCCAGGTATTCACTGGAAGAGTATCCCATTCGAGAAAAGTATCAAAAACCACAGGTGGAACATTTAATCCATGAACTACATCATACTTACGGCGTAATGTGTGGTTAGAAGTAAGCCAGGCAGCACCATCACCTACATCTGTAAAACCATTCTCAGCATCGTTCGTCCAAGCTGTACCAGGATCCTCTCCTGGCTTTCCGAAAATATCAACTACTGTTGTACCGTTCTTTACGAGAACAAGAGCATCGTTTCCATTCATGTAAGTTGGTGCAGGATAAGGATTGTCAAGTTGATCTGCCATGCCTTGCATTACAGGGTCGCAGGCTGGAGAAATTGCTCCTCCTCCTAGATCAACGTCTTCCGTTTGGCCATTAATCAGAACCCAAGTTGTAAGTGGAGGTAAAGTCCCGTAAAGCTGAGTGATATCAGTAGATCCAGCCTCTCCATTGCTCCAACGTTGCAATTCATAGGCGCTCAAATCAATCGCTTCTGAAGTGGTGTTGAAAAACTCTAGACCTTTATTATTACCTGTCCCTTCAAGGTATTCAGAGATGATAAGGTCATCACAAATTAGCTGAGCTGAAGCACTTGCAGAAAAAGACAATCCTGCTATGAGAAAAAATATTGTAGAAATGCGCATAAAATTAGTTTTTAATTTAGTTAGCCAAACTTACTGCGTATCTTGCATTCAATGAACAAAACAAGCTACTTTTCTCTGCTATTATTAATAACTTCTTGTTTCTGCTTAATTGCGGGAATCTCATTCTTCATCGTATCTACTAAATCTAACGAAATAGAAAAAGACGCTTTCCACAAATTCGAACCGCAAAGAGCTGCCGCTTTTAAGTGGTCATACCCCGATGAAGATTGGGATGCTTCAGAAGCTGATGCGGCTTTAAAAAATGTACGACAATATTTTGAAGCGCAAGAGGTGAATGATTTCTCGAGAGAAATTAGTGGCTCATGGAGGATGGAGGGTCCTGGAAACATCGGTGGGAGATTAAACGCAATTGCTCAAGACCCTTTCGACTCGAACCATATACTTGCGGGAAGTGCTGCAGGAGGTCTATTCGGAACAAATGATGGCGGTGCGAACTGGTCGTCGCTTACAGATGATTTTGCCTGGATGGCAATGGGGACGATCGCATTTCACCCCACTCAAGAAGGAACCGTCTACATAGGCTCAGGTGACCCACAAATTTCATCCCACCCAAGATTGGGAGATGGGGTGCACCGATCAATTGACGGAGGGGCCAACTGGACTCATTTAGGCCTCGATAGTGCTAGAATCGTCAGTAAAATACTCATTCTTGAAGACACGCCAGAAGTAATTATGGCCGCAACTATGGGTAACCCTGCCGTAAAAGGCCCAGACAGAGGTCTATACCGCAGCTCTAACTCTGGAACCACTTGGGATCATGTTCTACTACCATCTGATTCAGCTGGCGTTAACGACCTCGCGTATGACTCTTCAACTGGAATTATGATCGCTGCAGGGTGGAATAGACTGAGGAACTCTACACGATCACTAGTTTTAGGACCCGAATCAAAATTATACAGGTCTGATGACTCAGGAATCACATGGGGATCTGTAAATAACCCATGGGGCAATGAGAATAGATGCCGAATAGGACTTTCTGAGCACAATGGAGTTTTCTTCGCATTGGTTGTGGGGTTAAACATGCAAATCGACAATATTTATAAGAGCACAGATGGAGGAATAAACTGGTCTCCCATAATAAGCGATACTTCACCTCTGTCTAACGCATTGGGAGGTTTTGGTTGGTATTTCTCTAAAATTAGAGTGAACCCATGGAACTCTGATGACATTACTTTTTTAGGTGTGGGCGCATGGAATTCTCTTGATGGCGGAGTGACTTGGTCTGAACTAACTCCTGTATGGTGGGAGTATTCTGTTCATGCTGATAAACATGATTTTGAATGGATAGGACCAAACTCAGCTATTTTAGCTACCGATGGGGGAGCTTACAGAACCGATGATCACGGAGAGACTTGGACTGACATAGAGAACATCAACAACTCTCAATTCTACAGGGTTGAATGGAACCCGCATAATCAAGGCGTATATACAGGAGGAGCTCAGGATAATGGAACAACAAGTGGCTCATATTTAGAAGTGGATAGTTGGTCGCGAGATAGAGGCGGAGATGGCTTTACCCCTGTTTTCCATCCTACTAATCCCAACTACAGGATAGCGACAGTTCAGTGGGGAAATTTTGCTTATTCCGAGGATCCATCAACTATACCTAACCCCAACTGGATAGATATGGAAGACCTAGAATACGATGATAGAAAAGGCTGGGACACTCCGATAATTTTACACCCTGCAAACCCTGATCACATTTGGACAGGAACTCAAAGAATGTGGAAAATGACAGGAACTCCCTTGGGCAATTGGAGTCTCATGAGCGAAGATCTTACTCAAAATATAAGTCCTGGACTTGGATACAGAGTCATCTCAGCTATTTCAGGATCTCCCATTGACGAAAACGTCTTAGCCGCTGGAACTTCAGACGGAAGAGTTCATTACACTACCGATGGAGGACTCTCGTGGAATTTAATGACAGACGGGTTGCCGGAACGCTACGTTACAGACCTTTATTTCGACCCGTTTAATCCTGACTCTATTTTCTGCACAGTGAGTGGTTACCGTGATTACGCATATACACCTCATATTCTAAAAGCAGAGCTAGGAGGTGCTTGGGAAAGTATTTCTGGGGATCTCCCTCAGCATCCAATGAATTCTGTAGTAGCGTTGAGTGAATTGGTTTGGGCTACAGCAACAGACGCGGGAGTATATGCAACAGTAAATGCAGGAGTCAACTGGGAGAGATTAGGCAACATGCCTTGGATACCTGTTTACGATTTAGTCGTAGACACCGTTGAGAGAAGATTGGTGGCTGGAACTTTTTCTAGGAGCATACAAAGCTTCCCTTTAGATTCAATTTTAGTGGGGACACCTCCTGATCCTGTTT
>DQKQ01000279.1 GCA_015660615.1 Flavobacteriales bacterium | reverse complement strand
TGCACGAAAGAGCAAAGAAGGGAATTGGATATTTACCACAAGAAGCTTCTGTGTTTAGGGATCTTTCTGTCGAAGATAATATTGCGGCTATCTTGGAGTTACAACCTCTAAGCAAGGCTGAGCAATCTATCAGGTTAGAGGAGTTAATTGAAGAGTTTGGGCTAGAAAAGGTGAGGAAAAGCATGGGAAAGGTGCTTTCTGGAGGTGAAAGACGTAGAACTGAAATTGCGAGATCCCTAGCATGTAACCCCACTTTTATTCTACTTGATGAGCCTTTTGCCGGAGTTGACCCTATCGCAGTAGAGGATATTCAACGAATCGTTCAACAACTCCGAGAGAAGCAAATAGGAATACTTATTACCGACCACAATGTTCAAGAAACGCTACACATTACGGATAGAGCCTATCTACTATTTGAAGGGAAAATATTGAAGGAAGGATCAACTGAGTTTTTAGCTGCAGACGAGCAAGTCCGAAGAGTATACTTGGGGAAGAACTTTAAATTACGGAGTCGCAACTAAAGTCTCACAGCCATCATTTTCGAGATATACTTTCCGAAAATATCAAACTCTAAATTTACCTTATCCCCTTCAGCTAACAGATGCATATTAGTTTCTGACCAAGTATATGGGATCAGCGCCACCGAAAACGAACCTACCGCGCTATCCACCACAGTGAGAGAAATTCCATTTATGGTAATCGACCCCTTAGAAATTGTAATCCCTTGCGGGTTATCCTGTGAATAAGGATGCTCGAATTTTAATAGATAAGACCCATCACGTGACTCTTTACTCACAAGCGTTCCTGTTGTATCCACATGCCCTTGTACCATGTGGCCATCTAGTCTATCTCCCAGTCGTAAACATCTCTCTAAATTTACTTTCTTCCCTACAGCCCAAACCCCAAGGCTCGATCTCTCTAAAGTCTCCTGTATTGCAGTTACAGTATATGATGATGAATCGCACTTCACGACTGTAAGACAAACACCGTCATGAGCTAAGCTTTGGTCTATTTTAAGCTCATTCGCAAAAGGACATTGCAAGGTAAAATGGAGGTTATTGCCTTCACTTTCAATCTTTGTAATCTCCCCTAAACTTTCAACTATACCTGTAAACATAGGATTTAATTTTTATTCAACTAAAATGCTGTGACCGCCAAATAAGTGCACATTACCTGAAAATTTCTCTGGCACAATTCCACTTAATCTTCGAGTATAAGCAACCACTGTATAATAGTAAACACCATCAGGCACAAATTCTTCAGATTGATTGTACGTACCGTCCCAATTCACGTTCACATCCTTAGTTCGGAAAACAGTCTCACCCCATCTATTGTGGATTACCACATCGACGCTATCAATGAATTTCCAATCAAAAGGTTTAAATAGATCATTCACATCATCTTGATTTGGGGAGAACACATTTGGAAGGAAATAAAACGGACAATTGTCTACACATATAATATTGGAAAATTCACTTTCATTTCGAGAATAATCTCCATTGGGTCTAAGATTTAAACTATCTAAAGCTGTTACGGCAAAGCATCCTGCTATACTTCCCTCCTGATCAAATTCATTAAATATGTAGCTTGTGTCTGAGTCGAAATAGGCGTAAGGAAGTAATGAATCACCTTCAAACATAGCCCAATACAATGAATACCCCATGACATCATCTGCACAATCTGTAGCTCCCCACCAATTCATCTCATCAATTTCATCGGGGCAATTCGGGAGTACTTCAAGAATTGGTGGACAAGGAGGTGTGTAGTCATACGGTGTTGAACAAGCATTCTGAGCCCAGTTAAACAAGGGGCTTTCAATTCCTGGAGCGTCATAATTCCCCTCACATTTAACTCTATAGCAATATTCAACCCCATTTACTAAACCCGTATCAGAGTATATGACTTCGCTAATAATAGGCTTAGAATCACTTAACTCAACTGTATCTAATGGTGAGAAGTCAGGTTGATTAAATGGCTTTCTTTCAATGTAAAACTTTGCGTTATACCAAGGAACAATGACATCTAACACGATGTCAATTCTATTGTCATTCCCAACTAAAGTGATGAAAGGAGTACTGGCAGGTATGCTACCACCTACTATAAAATCACCTTCTGAAGTGGTAGACCACGCTTCCACCTTGTAGAAATGCTGAACAGAGGTTGTGTTTATCCCTATGTCGATATAATTAGTGTCTGCGATTTCTGTAATTTGGTTGTTATTTCTGAAAACTTTGTAATAATACGGGAGAGGAAAAACCAGAGTATCCATTTCTGTAGGAGGAGACCAACCCACATTTACCTCACCTATAACTTCATCAGTAACCACTACATCTGCATGAGTCATAACAGGAACATCCTTGTTTATTGAGGCACAAAACTCATTGCTAGCAAGAGATTCCGAACCATCGTCTAATCTCATTACAATTCTATAACAATATGTTGCACCAAAACTTAGAAATCCCTCATCGACATAGCCTGTTTCGCTTAAATCGGGTAAACTTGCAATCAGCTCATAGCCCTCATCTTCTGAAATACCTGTTTCACAAACTGTTGGCTCCCAGTCTGATGACTCAACCCTCCTGTAAACATCGTGAATCCCCGCCTCCCTTCTCCAGCTTGGTAATTCTTCTGAGCAAGTCCCTCCACTCCAACCTAACAATATTGAATTTCCTATAGCTTCTGCAGAGGTATCCTCAACTGGAGGAGCCACTACTCTCACATAAGCCGTTGATATGTCTGTTAAAGGAATTGCTTGGCCTTGATCTGTTGCTTTAAAAATGATTTGGTATGGAGCAAGACGCACCTCCTCACAAGTGGGAGCCCAAGCAAATTCACCGATTCCCGCCCCTAAATTTGTAAAAACAGCCTGATTAGTGACTTCGCTAATGGGTCCGCCCAGTGCGTTTAATGTAATGTTATCCCCGTCCGGATCAGTAGCGTTGACATACCAAGTCAAGAACGAACCTGCCACAATACAAGTGTCTATTTGTTCAGAGACAATTGGCGGTTCATTGTTACAAACCTGAACATCAATTTGCATATCCCTTACAACCTCACCCACCTTTCTTAGCTGACCAGAAACTTCGCGCCACTCTTCTATCCTAATCGCAATATTATACTCTCCTACAATCTGTGGGCTATTCCAGATTACATCTCCAGTATATTGATGAATCTCAAATATATCATCCGCAGGACTGACTTGCTCTGGGTATATATATGTCGGAATAGGATCACCATTAAATCCTCTGCAAGGAACTAAGCTGAAAGTTAGCAAGTCTCCATCTTCATCGAAAGCTGCTGGATTATGCACCCAATCACGATTTAAACAAGCATTTTCAGTTGCCGGGTTTAATAACTGCACACTGTTATTATGCCCTGCTTCAGGATCAATAATGAGCAATGACCTAATTGCAAATGGTGTATCCACAGACCCCACCATATTCAACACCCCCTCATTCCTATTAGGATCCTCCACCTTAAGCTCAAATGACCCAGGTCCTCCATAAGTGTGAGTCCCTCTATAAGTGTTCACTTTTATGTCACCTACTAAAATATTTATAGACTCTCTACTTAGCGAATCTACATCATCACCATTTTCATCCCCCCATCTTAAATATAGAAGTGGTCTATCTGCAATTGCTGATGATTTTGTGTAAGTTGTAATAAGAACTTCATAGGTTAATCCTTCGACGTGTTTATAGGTAATCTCACCCGCACGATTGTGGGTGGCAAATGCTTTTACATTCAAGAAAGCAATTCCTATAACAATGAACAGTATTTTAAAAATGAGTATATGCGAGCGAATAAACATCGACACGAAGTTACACACGAACGCGGACTTTAGATAGCTACCTTTACATTCTTATTAAAGCATGCTCATGAGAATAGGACTTACTTCAGGCGACCCAAACGGAATAGGAATTGAAACTGTTTTACGCGTCTTTTCAGATGAAAGAATGCTAGAAGGAATAACTCCTGTTTTATACGCGACTAAAGATGTTGTGGTTAAAAATCTTGAGGTTTTAGGTTTAAAGAACTTAAACTGGGTGGAAATTGACTCATCAGAAGATGCTCTCCCAGGAAGGTTAAATGTTGTGGAATTAGGCCTTGTGGAGTTTGATATACAATTCGGAGAAAAAACAACTGAAGCCGGTGGGTATTCATTTAGTTCTTTAGAAAAATCTGTTGATGATTTAGCTTCGTCAAAAGTTGATATTCTTGTAACAGCTCCCATAAACAAAGATTCGATTCGACAAGCTGGATTTAAATTTCCTGGACATACTGAGTACTTAGCTCATATTGCAAATGCTGACGACGTATTAATGCTGCTTGTTGCAGACAATCTAAGAATCGGCGTCGCAACCGGACACATAGCAATTAAAGACGTTGCATCTTCACTAACTAGCTTGTCTATTAAGAAGAAATTAGAGCTCATGAGTGAATCGCTAACTGTAGACTTCGGATGCTATAGCCCTAAGATTGCAGTATTAGGCCTTAATCCTCACGCTGGGGATAATGGGCTTATGGGCGAAGAAGAGAAAACCATTATTTCACCAGCTATTCGTGACGCAAAGGCTTCTGGAGTAAACGCTTTTGGACCGTATGCCGCTGACGGATTTTTCGGCTCAGGAGCATATAAAGATTTCGATGGTGTCCTCGCTATGTATCACGACCAAGGTCTTGCACCATTTAAGGCTATGAGTTTCGGTCGTGGGGTAAACTTCACCGCCGGCTTACCGATAGTGCGCACAAGCCCAGATCACGGGACTGGCTTTGATATTGCTGGAAAAGGTATTGCTATGGCTGATTCAATGAGAGCTGCTATTTATCTCGCTCAAGATATTAGAATAAATCGCCTAGAGTATAGAGAGCTAGCATCTAATCCACTTGAGATAAACCCACCTAAACGTGAATACCGTGACAACCGTAGGTGATTCGTTCACTTTACAAATTGTTTTTCACTGAATTGTGTAAAACACTTGGGAAGCGGTTAGGGATACACTATCTTTGCCGTCCCGAAATTTGGAAGGAATGAATCCCCTGGTTAATTATAAAATCCCGTTTATGGGTCTGAAGCCAGGAAATCACACGTTCCAAATGGATGTGGATCCAGAGTTCTTTGCTTGCTTCCTAGAATCAGAAATCCAGAACGCTCAAGGCGTTATGGATGTGATACTCGAGTATTCTGAAACGACTATGACTTTACGTCTCGCACTCGATCTTACATGGAAAGTTCCATGTGGTCGTTGCCTTGAAGATCTTACCTACCCATTACAATCAGAAGATAAAATAGTAGTTCGTTTCGGTGATAAAACTGAATACGGTGACACACTTTGGATACTGAGTAAAAATGAATTTGAGTTAGATCTAAGCCAAACTATTTATGAGTTAGCTCATCTCTCTCGACCACCACATCAAGTTCATGAAAATGAGAATGATTGTGATCCTAAAATGCTCGGATACACCTCTAATGATTCTAGAGAAGAAAGTAAAAAACTTACGGACCCATGTTGGGACGCTTTGAAGAACTTGAAATAATACTGAAATGGCACATCCTAAAAACCGGCAGAGTAAAACGCGTACTCGCAAACGTCGCACGCACTACACAGCAACAGCTCCTAACGTTAGCACTTGCCCTACAACTGGTCAACCACACATGTTCCACCGTGCTCACTGGCACGAGGGGAAACTATACTACAAGGGTAAAGTTGTAATGGAGCGCGAAGAAGCTTAAACGTTTCGACGCTAACCGTTTTATTACAAAATACTGAAGGGGGCTTCCGCCCCCTTTTTTATATTCGAAAAATACTGGAAAAAGGTTTTCCACTTCGTTTAGTTAAGACTCCCGTTAATTTCACATAAAGTAGTGAATTAGATATATAACTTTGGGGTGAAATAAGAAGAAGAATGATAGCAGCAATTACAAGCGTTGGAGGATACGTGCCGGATGACCTCTTAACAAATGACGACCTTGCAAAAATGGTCGATACAAATGACGAGTGGATCAAATCCCGCACTGGAATTTCCCAGCGTCACATTCTTAAGGACCCTACTAAAGCGACTTCTGATATGGGGGCTGAAGCTGTTAAAACTCTCTGTAAAAAGAGAGGCATTGACCCTTCAGAAATAGACGTCATCATAACAGCAACAGTTACTCCTGATATGCTGTTCCCTTCGACATCTAATCTAATTGCCGACAAAGTTGGTGCTACAAAAGCTTGGGGGTTTGATCTGAGCGCAGCTTGCTCTGGTTTTATGTTCGCTCTTACAACAGGATCCCAATTCATTGAAAATGGTACCTACAAAAAAGTTGTGGTCGTTGGAGCTGATAAAATGAGTTCTATTGTCGATTATACTGATAGAACAACATGCATCTTATTTGGTGACGGTGCTGGAGCTGTTCTGCTTGAGCCATCTGAAGATGAAAACGGAATACAAGATCACATCCATCACTGTGATGGCGCAGGTTCTGAAATGTTAAAGCAAGAAGCTGGAGGGTCTCTGAATCCTGCTACCCACGAGACAGTTGATAAAAAAATGCACTACCTCTTCCAAGATGGAAGGCCTGTATTCAAAGCCGCTGTAACAAGTATGGCAGACGTAAGCTACGAAATCATGGAGCGCAACGGACTCACTAGTGATGACGTAGCATGGTTAGTACCCCACCAAGCCAACCTAAGAATCATTGATGCCACACAAAGGCGTATGGGAATTGAGAGTGAAAAAGTAATGATCAATATTCAGGCCTATGGAAACACCACAGCTGCCACAATCCCTCTTTGCTTAAGAGACTGGGAGTCTCAGCTAAAAAAAGGAGATAATATTATTCTTGCCGCCTTCGGTGGAGGATTCACCTGGGGGTCCATATACGTGAAGTGGGCATACGACACACAATCTTAACATTCAGGAAGTACCTTGCGATCCTGAATAAATCATGACATCATGAAACTAGCAGAAATTCAAGACCTAATAAAATTCATCGCAAAAGCCGGTGTAACGGAAGTTGAAATAGAGCAGAAAGACTTTAAGATTACTATTAAGTCTGAGATGCCTAAGCGTAAAAAAGGATTTGCAGAACCTATGGTTCATCACACCCACGTTACTCCTGCTACGGAAGTTCCTATGCAAATTCCAGCAGTAGCTACTAAAGTGGAGGTTGAGGCTCCAGCACCAGCTGCTGAAGAGGTGGACGAAAACTTAAATTACATCGAAGTTAAATCACCTATGATCGGCACATTCTACCGCCGCCCTAGTCCTGACAAAGATCCTTTAAAGGATGTGGGTGATATAATCAAAGAAGGTGATGTTGTTTGTGTGATCGAGGCTATGAAACTCTTCAATGAAATCGAGTCTGAGATAAAAGGTAAGATC
>DQKQ01000035.1 GCA_015660615.1 Flavobacteriales bacterium | reverse complement strand
TTTCCGCATGAGGGGTGGTGGAATGCCCCGGTTTAGAAGAAAATATGACTGAAAAACACGATAATTAGTACACGTTAGGAAAACATGACTGAAATACAATATATTCTAAACACGTTTTTATTATTATATGCTGGTGCGATGGTATTTTTCATGGCCGCAGGTTTTGCAATGTTGGAGTCTGGTTTAGTGCGGACGAAAAACACGACCGCAATATTGACGAAAAATATTTGTCTTTATTCATTAGCTTGTCTAGCATTTTTTGCTGTTGGTTATGGACTCATGTATGGAGACATAACGGATGGTGACCATGCCGGTGCAGCTGATTTCTTTTTCCAAGTGGTATTCGTTGCTACTGCAGCATCTATCATTTCTGGAACCATAGCTGAACGAATGAAGTTCTGGCCATTTATGGCTTTTGTTGGAGTTCTTTCGGCTATCATTTATCCACTTCAAGGTAATTGGACTTGGGGTGGCGGGTTTCTTTCTGAACTGGGATTTTATGATTTCGCTGGTTCTACAATAGTTCATTCAGTAGGTGGATGGGCAGCATTAGCAGGAGTTTTACTCTTGGGTGCGAGACATGGAAAATATGGGAAAAATGGAAAATCTAATTTTATTCCACCATCAAATCTTCCACTTGCAACTTTAGGAACTTTTGTTCTTTGGTTGGGGTGGTTTGGTTTCAATGGGGGATCTCAACTGGCGATGGCGACCAAATCGGATGTGAATGCCATTAGTACAGTCTTCCTCAATACTAATATGGCTGCCGCAGCTGGAGTAGTGACTGCTGCAATCATAACACAAGTGTTGTACAAGAAAGTTGATCTTACAATGGTTCTTAATGGAGCCCTTGCTGGTCTAGTTTCTATTACAGCAGGGCCAGACTACCCAACAGTTTGGCTTGCTATTGTTATTGGAATAGTTGGGTCTGGTTTAACGATGTTAGCCATTCCTATGTTTGATAAGATAAAGGTAGATGATCCAGTTGGAGCATTATCTGTACATCTTGTTGCCGGGATTTGGGGAACACTTGCAGTTGGAATATTCAATCCTGATGTATCATTTTTTATACAGCTTTGGGGTGTGGGTATTATTGGTGCATTCGTATTTGTTACGAGTTTTGTAACTTGGTACATTATTAAATTGGCGGTGGGTCTACGAGTTTCTTTGGAAGACGAAACTCAAGGAATTGACATCGCTGAATTCGGTCAAGCGGCTTATACGTTTGACGATTACAAACAAATTAACTCGGAAGGAGTTAGATGAAAAAACTTATCGCCCTATTGTTGGGTACAGCAATCTTTATTGCGTCTAGTGCAGTACTAGTTAGTAAGGAGCAGATTAAAGTGGGTTACCTTTTGGTCGGCCCAAAGAATGACGGTGGATGGTCAATGCGTCACGAACAAGGTTTTCAGTCATTGACAAAATATGGTCATAAAGTATCTGGAATCGAAATGGCTCCAGAAGCAGAAGCTGCAAAGTTGTTAGGTAAACTTGCACGAAAAAATGATATTGTTTTTGCAACATCATTTGGTTATATGGATGGTATGGCAAGAGCGGCACATAAATATCCTGATACAATTTTCATGCACGCCACAGGATACAAGGGTAATGATAGCAACTTTGATAATTATGGGTGTATGAGTTATCAGGCAAGATATCTTACGGGCATTGCAGCAGGAATGATGACGAAGACCAACAAGATCGGAGTCGTTGGTTCTCATCCAATTCCAGAAATTATTCGGAATATTAATGCGTTGACCTTGGGAGCTCGGTCAGTCAATCCTCATGTGGTGGTGAATGTTATATGGATCAACAGTTGGTTCAATCCGCCGAAAGATATGGATGCGGCTAAGGCATTACTTGAAGCCGACAATGATGTTCTGTTTACTACAACTGATTCACCTAGTGTTGTGATTCTTGCACAACAAGCGTGGAAGAAAGACGGCCGAGAAATATGGTCGTTTGGAAATGATGCTGATATGGGCCCAAATGGCCCCGACCGTTACATAACAGGCATGGTTTTCCATTGGTCTGGAGTTTACAAAGAGCTGGTTGATGAAGTTGCAGCCGGAACTTGGGAACCAAATCGCCGTAGAAATTATGGACTCAAAGAAAATTGTGTAGGTCTATCGCCTTGGGGCATAAATGTTCCCGGCAAGGTAGTCAATGCTGTTGAGAAAGTTAAATTTGATGGGCTTGACGATAAGTATGATAGGTTCCATCCATTTTCTTCGGGTCTGACAAAAAGGGACGGCACGAAAGTTTATGCTGGAGAAATTAAGCGACGTGAACTTGATTCTATGGACTATTTCGTACAGGGTGTAAATACAAATCTCTAAATAATTATTTGATTATGCCATAACTTAGTTGTGGCATAATCTTATTTTGATATGAAAAAGAAACACAGACAACTTTATGATTTTTGGAAATACAAAAGAGGAAATCTGATGGATTTTAACAATCCGATATTTCAGACATTATTTGGCCTTTGCTTATTCTACATGGGTATCAAGATATTTACTTCAGGTACGAAGTCACTGGGCCACCTAGAACAACTTGAATGGTTTTTAGGTAATCCTTACTATATGTTTGTCGGTGGAATTGTTATGACTCTCCTGTGGCAGAGTTCATCCTTGACAACAACTGCTGTAATAGGGCTAGTTGCATCTGGAGCTCTTCCACTACCTTCTGCGATTGCAGCCATATTAGGTGCAAACGTAGGAACAACTGGAACGATATGGATTGCAGGAATATTGGTAAGTGATGGATTTCCACAAGGAATCACAAAACAGGTAGCTCTTGTGCATACAGGAGTAAATACAGTCATGGCACTTGCTTTACTTCCTTTTGTCCAGTCCCTCGCAAGATTCATTGCTCGTTTCTAGTTTGATAAATACTTTTAATCAGTATAACTCAAACAGAAGGGGGGAAAAATGTCTGCATGTAGTAATCCTAATTGTTCCTGTGATGATTGTTCCTGTGATCCATGTGAATGCTCACCTGAACTAGATTAATTTTTTCCTTGACTTTGGGGCCCTTATCCTGTATAATATATGTAAGGAGTGAAAAAGGAAGAGCCCCAATAGTTCAATGGACAGAACATCGGTCTTCTAAACCGATAATCGGGGTTCGACTCCCTGTTGGGGCACCAGTGGGGCCGTAGCTCATTTGGGAGAGCGATTCCCTTGCACGGAATAGGCAACAGGTTCGATCCCTGTCGGCTCCACCACACTAAACTAAAATGTTAGAACTCATCCAGTCAGTATCCCGCGCCGAGATATACCTCAAGACCGATCCTGTGCGACCCCACATCAGCGGAGCTATGAGGTTGGCTCCCGGCCGACAAATGTATCATCTAAATGAAGAGGCCTTTCTTTGCACGGTGCATCTCGATAGAGTGCCCGATACAGAGGAACAATTATTATCTTGTGATATTGGGTCGATTGTGGTAGCATATACAGTATGGTCGCTCAAGAAGGGAATGGGGCGTACCATACTTCTTGAAGCCCTAAAGATGATTGAAGAGCACCAGTTCGACCGATTCGTGACGCTGAGCCCCAAGACGGACATGGCGACGAAATTCCACTTGAGCAATGGTGCAGAACTCATTGCCGAGAACCCACACTCAAATAATTTTGAATATTTTCTAAATAAGTGAAGATTTGTCTTGACACCTCTACTCCGCTTTGGTATAATAGTAGGTGAAGAGTGAGGAAAGGGTTTCTCACTCACATTGAAAACTCAACGAGCGATTGATTATGAGAACTAGAAAAGAAATTGTCTTGGAAATGCAAGGCTATGTTAAAGGTATGTATAGATGTGGTGA
>DQKQ01000113.1 GCA_015660615.1 Flavobacteriales bacterium | reverse complement strand
TTGGTGCTTTTTGAGCGATTCATCCCTCCCATTAAAGAACATTTAAACTCCGCACATATTTCTGAGTTCGTATAAACACTGCCAATTTTCATTATAGTTTTCACGACACTAGTCCTCTTTGCTTATTTGACGCTTTACTTCATCTTAACAATCCAACACCCATCGCCCTCAATCAAACTTACTAGCCTCTGGTTTTCTTGGGCTACCTTCTTTGCATACTCGCTAGCCTCTTTATACGAAGTAAAACTCATATGACCTCGTGTTCTAGTAACTACTCTTTTAACGGAACTTTGCTTGTCTTTTTTATTAGCTGGTATTTGTTCAATATTAGTATATCCAGTTGGTGGTGGCACATTATTCACAGTGCTTCTGCAAGATACATTTTCTTTCCCATGATAATTAGAGCACCCCCAGAATACGTTATACGGGCCCTCTCTTCTCTTCATATCTCCCCCGCAGTTAGGACAAACCAAAATCCAGTTATCACAAGATTTACAAACCCTATAGGCATGCTTATTTTCAAATCTAACTAGTGGCTCTCCACACTTCCCACAACCATCTTCAGTATGTTTGCATAATGACCAATGAGAGCAACCGTAAAAGGTTTGACTGTCAACTCGTCTAACTCTTCTTTGCATGATGCCAGTCTTACATTCAATACAATGTAATTGCTGAGAGATTTTTTGATTATTAGAAATCTCGAACTCATTAAGCTCAATATCGTAATCATCATTAATTAACTCATTAACAAAGGCTGAGGCAGTAGACATATCAACCACTAGATAAGCTCGGTATCTAGCACGAGTTATGGCCACATAAAGCAGCCTTCTTTCTTCAGCTAACTTAAAGTCTTCTAACTGAGGTAATAATGCGTCAAGCAGAGGATGTACGGTCTTCTCCGATGGAAAACCATTTTTTCCAGATTGTAATTCCAATACAATGACATAGTCAGCCTCCTTACCTTTAGAAGCGTGAATAGTATTAGTCAATAACTCAAGATTTGGAAATGAAGCCGCATGTAGCTTCATTTCTCGGGCCTTGGGCAGTGTAAAATTATATCTTCCTAAAATTAAAACTGATGCTTTCTTGCTAAGCTTATTTATAGCATTAAGTACTTTGTTTACTTGATTGTATCTACCTAAGACTAAGGTCGATGAATCTTCCTCTGGATTAGCAATTTGACTCAAAATCCGGTTTAACTCAATATCATCACCGGGAGCAACTCTAGCGGTTTCACGTAGCAAGGAAACTGCTGGACTTGAAACTTTATCCACAGTTTTTATTTCTTTATTAGTTTGAGATGGGTTCTGAAGAATAAACTTAGATGATATATCAGCAATACTATTATTAAACCTGAACGTCTTACCAAGTTTAGTTGTTTTCGTCCTCCCAAAGAAATCACTGAACCCAGTTGTAAAACTTATATCACTTCCTGCGAATCGATAAATTGCTTGCCAATCATCACCTACACAAAAAAGTGAGCAGTTATCTTTCTGAGTTTTTAATGCCTGAACTAATCTAGCTCTAGGGTCTGAGATATCTTGAAACTCATCAACCATGATATATTTCCAAGTCGACTTAAACTTGCCATCTTGAACATATTCAAGCGCTTTACCTATCATGTCATCAAAATCTATATCATCGTTATCTCTAAGCACCTTCTCGTACCGGTTTCTTATAGGTTCTAACAGTTCAAGTGCTATGTTCAAGTGCTCTGGATAAAGCGAAGCTTTTATCTTTTTCTCGAGCTGTTCTTTATCGAACCAATTAGCTTTATGTCGTTTAAGAATATCCGCCATTAAGATTGAAAATTTAGTTATTTCATTATGTTCACGTAAAGTTTCAATAATTGCATCATTGGGTATTGGTTTGCATTCAACGCCTATATCAGTCAATCTCTGCTTCAGTAAACTACTAATTCTCCCTGCTTTGTGCTCATGATAAAATGTTTCAATAAGTGTGGTCTTGTTGTCTTTATGAATCGCACGCTTCCACTTCATTCCATCTTCATATGATTTTCTATCTATATAAGGTGCAGTAGAGCCGTCTTCATCTATTCCAAAGTGCTCAATGTAAACATCATATTCTGGTAAATAAAAATCAGGTTGGTACTGTCTATAAGAAGTTGTTCTTGTTAAGTGTTTGTACTTAGCTTCATATTCATACTCTATGCCCATTTTGAGTAAGAAATTTGCAATAATTCGCTCGCCATATCCTTTGACTTTTTCGCCTTTAAACGTTCGTACTTCATCTACCTCTAAATGAGAATAAAACTCTCCTTGTGATTCAAATTCGAATGGACCTTTCTCAACAAACAGGTAACCCTCAAAGTATTCAATAACCTTATTTTTATAGCTTTCTTCCTTTAGAAATTCGTTTACCCACTCTCCAACATGTCTTTTATAGATGCTTTTGTTACCCATATCATCTTCGGCATACTTGCTGATAGATGGACTGCCATTTTCAACCTTTGCAATAATGTCTTTACCAAGTTTATGGAACGTGCTGATGCTTATATCATCAACATTAATTCGTTTATGCATTCGTTCTTGCATTTCCTTGGCGGCCTTGTTGCCAAATGCAAGCATTAAAATATCGCTGTGTTTCGCTTGCTTGCTTTCAAGTAAGAATCCAGCCCGACCCACCATGGTGCTGGTCTTCCCTGTGCCGGCACCGGCAAGAACCAAGTTATTGTCTTCATCAATTATGCAGGCATCAATTTGATCTGGGGTGAGGGGGTGCGCTTCAATACTTTCAAAGTATTTTTTAAATAATTTTCTCTTGTTTTTTAAATACCCTAGTCTGTATTCCTCTAACCCCGCCCTTCCCATTGTTGCGTAATGCTTAATAACCACAAAAGGAGTTCTCTCGCTGTCATCGAATAGATGCTTTTCTGGAACTTCAACGAACCTATTCAAGGTGTCGATAGCTTCAGACTCAATTAAGCTCCATTGAGAGCTTCTGACGTAGCGTTCCGTTAGTTTTTGTGTGATTCGCTTGTAGGTTTGATTGATTTCACCAAATATATCTAGATACCAATATCGTTTGAGCCAAATATGAACTTCATTAATTTTGTCGTGTGGCACAGGGCCTAACTTAACTTCACCTTCTGGCACGTTAAACACAAGGGTTGACCCAATCCAGCTTCTTCTAATTTGACCTTCATTATTTAAGTTATGGTGGTCAATAAAATAGCTTTTACCCTTCTTATGAAGAGTTAGACCTTTGCTATCAGCACTTATTGACCCGCCTACAAATCCAATCAACCGTAAAAACCAATTAGGATTTAAGTCTCTATGTTGTGACATAACTCTTAAATTAGGAACTGACCACTTGAGAGGCTTAATAGAAGAACTAAACTGAGTAGTACTTTATTCATATCTATTCCTTGTTATGTAAATACTTGTCTTGAAATGAATATCTACATACAAGTGCCATAAATGCTTCCAGATGACTTAATGCATTTGTTTTTTATGCCGCAATCTGTATTAAAGCTGCATGTGTTTCCAGTAGTGCCATCCAAGTCTAGAGGAGCATAGACTGGTTGCTTGTCGTTTGAATTGCCTGGAAACATACCACCTACACAAACCCCGTAAAGAGAACCTGAGGACTTCAAACATTTACTGCCTACACTACAGTCCATATTAAAAGAGCATGCAAGTGCAGTATTAGTAAACAGTAAAGTAGCCAGTAGAATTATTGGCGCTAGGATACTCTTCATAGTTACTCTCCTTTTAGCTTCATTTACTGATTAATGCTTCCGCATCCACTCTCGTGCTAACTTCTGGGCTTCTGCTAGTTGTGATGGAGTCATTTTTTTAGCAATAATGCCTCTATTCTTTGCTGCGCCTTTATGCCCACTAACTGCCGCAACATTCCAATACATATGCGCCATCACATCATCTTGAATAACGCCTTGTCCGAGGGCGTACATCATCCCTAAATTGTATTGGGCATTGAAATTCCCTTGTTCAGCAGCCTTTTGAAACCATTTAGCGGCTTGTCTATGGTCTAGGGATACGCCGTATCCGTAGGTATAACTCACCCCTAAATTGAATTGGGCTTTGGCATTTCCTTGCTCGGCTTTTGCCTTATTGTCTTTGAACTTAATGGTGAGTTCTTCTTGTTCAGCTTTTGCCCTACTGTCATGGATATCA
>DQKQ01000144.1 GCA_015660615.1 Flavobacteriales bacterium | reverse complement strand
GGTACTACATCACTAGAAGGTACAATAAACATCTTAGCCGAAACTCAAATTGAAACTGGACACGCAATTGAATTTGGAGAAGGATTGACATTTTCTAGTAACAACCTAACAGTCTTTGGCTGTACACTATCTGAAGCAATCAACTTCAATCCAATCGCTAACTTCGACGACGGATCTTGTCAGCAATTGGGAGATTACGACAATGACGGATTGTTTACGGTATCAGATTTTTTGGATTTATTGAGTGATTATGGATGCACTAATTGTCCTCAGGGCGACCTTAATGGTGATGGGGTTGTAAGCGTTCAAGATATCTTGTTATTCTTGTCTTGGATTTAATTATAATTAATGTTGATTTTTTGTTGGATTTTGTGGTTCACCCCAGGCGTCTCCTCTTCTACGACCTAACCGCCGCGTAGGTATAGCCTTCTGTCGTACCTTTAAAGGTATGTGCACCTCACATTTTCAGGCTATAGCTTTCCTCATATTTGTCGTATTGACAAGTTCTATGGAACCTGTTTGGTCCCAAAACGACCAGTGCGATGGTGGAGCCATCAAGAGCCATGAGGCATACCTGTACGGACGGTTTGAGACGCGGATGCAATCCACACAGGGAAGCGGCATAGTCAGCTCCTTCTTCCTGTACAATTGGGATATAAATTGCAACTGGCCATCGGAAGTCAACGAAATCGACATCGAGATGACTGGAAACTTGGATAACTCCGTCCAGTTCACTACTCACCATCCGAATCTGACTAGCGTGACTCAAATTCTGCCCACGCCATTCAATCCACACACCACGATGGTAGATTACGCCATCGAATGGGAACCTACTACAGTGCGGTGGTTCATTAATGGCGAGCTCTCGCTGAGCTTCACTCACGAATACTTGGTCCAGCTCGTACACCCCATGCGCATCTTTATGAACCTCTGGGCCGTCGAGAATATCAATTGGACGGGTGTATGGGATCCCACAGCTATGCCGGGGACTTCGAAGTACGACTACGTTAGGTACTATGAATACACGCCGGGTTCGGGCAACGCAGGAACCGCTAACAACTTCACTCTTGCATGGGACGATCCATTTGATACCTTGGATGCGTCGCGGTGGGACCAAAGTGAGGACGGGCAAGTGGGCCCTCTCTGCACTTTCCGGGCACAGAACGTCGAAGTTGTGGACGGCGAATTGCATCTGAACATCACGTCCTACACCACAGACCAACCTACACGACCAGTACACTTCGGAGTTGACGCTTCGTCCCTGACCTTGACCCCAACCGACGTGGTCTACCTCAACGGCGGATTCAATTCCTGGTGTGGGAACTGCACCGCTATGGAGGATGACGACGGGGACGGGATTTGGACGGTCACCCTAGACTTACCTCTCGGTCAACATGAATATCAATTCGCAGTCAACGGTTGGGGTGGGCTAATCGCCCAACCCATACTTGGTGCCTCCTGCGACTACAACCCCTGCGACGAGTGGACCAACTACGGGATATCGGTTGATGAGGAATTTAGCAGCATATACACGCCACTTTATTGCTGGAATTCGTGTGCAACCTGTGGTGAGTTGGATGACGGAGGGGACTGCCCTGCCGACTTGGATAACGATCTCTACGTTGGGGTCAATGACGTCCTGACGCTCCTAAGCGAATTTGGTTGTACTTCAAATTGTACTACTGACCTCACAGGAGACGATATAGTTAGCATCGTAGACGTGCTGGAAGTGCTAAGTGCATTTGGGCACCCTTGTCCTTAACAACTTAAATTTAAAATACTCAATAGAAATTATATCAATCTCAAATTGCAAGTTTTTGAATCCTTTTGTAAAGTGGTTTACACTGAAGTAAAAGTGGAGTTAGGTGCTGTGGGAATGTAGCTTTCTTAGGAGTAAACTTGAAAAAACCTGTAGAATCATGTGTGCTTGAATACCAATATTTCGCCCAAATTCCGTCCTCTTTTTTAGGGCCCGCTTCCCATTTCAACATAGCTGAATCAAATACAACTTCTGCTCGTTTACACAACTCCCGAAGTACTCTTTCTGCGTCTTCCTGTATCGATTTTGAATCAACAACGATAGGGGTGATTCCTTCCTGGTTAAAGTAATCTAAAAGCTCAATGTGAGCATCATATCCTGTATCGCTCAAAGATGGATTCTTAATTACTTTGTCATACGAAGGCAACATGTTTTCGGGGTCCCTTGTAAGAATTACATTTACCACATCCTTCATAAAACGCCTATCTATTCCTGGCAGATGATGGGTCATGTTTTTGAAGAACAATACCTCTGTAGACTCCCCGAAATCACCCGTCATCATATCAACTACTTTTGTTCCATCTTGCTCCATAGATGCCATAATTTCATCAGCTGCAGGGTGTCGTGCGCGCTCATCTTCAGAAAGTTGTGCTAAATAATGTGCATATAAAGGTTCATCTACGACTTGGCAATTGCTCAGTTGTGCAAAGGAGTACATAAGTGAAGTAGATATATTCCGTGGCCCTGACCAAAGACAAATTCTAACTGGCTTCATTTGTTATGAGTTCTTTATAATGTCCTTGTAATCGTTTTGTTATTGGGCCAGCCCCACTTGAAATAACACGTCCATCTATCTTTGTCACAGGGGTCAAGCCGCCAAAACTCCCCGTTACAAAAGCTTCGTCCGCAGAGTAAGTGTCAAACAATGAGAAATCTTTTTGACGACACACAATCCCCTCTTGCTCACAAATATGAATCACATTGTTTCTCGTAATTCCATTCATACAATATGCTCCTGTAGAAGTCCAAACCTCATCTTTTCTTACTAAAAAGAAATTCGTTGCATTACAAGTAGAAACAAAACCTCTGACGTCAAGCATTAGGGCTTCATCACAACCTGCTTCTAGTGCTTGAACGAGTGCTTGAACCTCATGTAGTTTGCTGTGGCAATTCATTCGAGGATCTAAATAGTCTGGCGAGCCTCTTCTTACAGTACTCGTGAAAAGAGTGATTCCCTTTAATGTAGACTCTTTGCTCGCTTTCTTATGCTCAGCGATTATCACAAGATTAGGCCCACTCAATAACAGACGAGGATCCTGCGAAGGGGTAGTCTTAGTTCCTCGTGTCAACATTACTCTTACGTGAACATCAGTATGCATGTCGTTTGCATCCAGAGTCCGATGAACTTTTTGAAGTAACTCTTCTCTACTGAAATTCATTTCCATACCTATAGAAGCAGCTCCTGCCCACAATCGGTCAAGGTGTTGATTTGAAAAAGCTAGAACACCGTTATAAAGCCTCATCGCTTCCCAAACCCCATCTCCTACAAGATACCCACTGTCAAATACGCTAATCTTTGCCTCCGCCCTTTTAAACAATTCACCATTGATGTAGATCAATACATCGCTGTTTCTTTTGTCTGGCTCAGCATTATGTGTTCCGTGTATCATGAATTGTTAAATCAAAGTCAAAAATATGAGAATATCTTAAACTTGGTTCATTTCTATTTCAAAAAAAAAACAGAAAGTAAAATGAGTTTAACTACAATATGTCCAATGTTCTTCAGAATGCAGTAAAAATAGTTATTATTACATTAGTATTTATCTAAAGACTTTGTCACTTTAATTCTATAAAGTGCATACTCCCACTTTTCACAAACAGTTTTAAATTTATGTTTTTCTTAGACATTGATTACCTTACTCCACTACAATTTATTCCGGAAACCGCTTTATTTTATTTATATTACAGAATATTACTGCGCACCTTATTATTAGCTTGTTGCCAGAAATTAAATTGACTACAATGGAGACTAAAGAGAAACTGAGTGAGGTGAAAAACTTCATCGACGGAAAATTTGAACGAAATGGACAGAAACCAATGAACGTGGAAAGTCCTATTGACGGATCGATAATATCAACCATTCCACTTTCAACTTACGCTGATGTAGATAAAGCCGTTAAGGCGGCATCCGAAGCGTATAAAACCTGGTCAGCTACTACAATGAAAGAGCGTGCCCAAATATTTTTTAAATATAGGTTTTTGCTTGAAAAAAACATACAAGAGCTAACCGAACTAATTGTCCTTGAAAACGGGAAAAGCTATGGGGAATCAAAAGCTGAAGTTGAAAAAAGCATGGAATTATGTGAGTTTGCTGTTTCGTTACCCCAAATTGTGAGTAATGAAGTTCAAGAAGTAAGCTTGGGTGTTGAATGTCGTACGGAACGACGACCAATTGGAGTTGTCGCGTCGATTGCACCTTTCAACTTTCCAAACATGGTTCCTCACTGGACGATGCCGAACGCGTTAATGCTTGGAAACACGATGATCATGAAACCGTCTGAACTTGTTCCATTAAGTGTGGTTCGTATGTCTGAACTATTAAAAGAAGCAGGACTTCCTGATGGTGTTTTTAATGTTGTGAACGGTGGAAAAGAAGTTGTAGAATCAATTTGCGATCACCCTGGAATCGAAGCTGTTTCGTTTGTTGGATCTACGAGGGTTGCAAAAATCGTTTACAAGCGTGCTACTTCAAACCTTAAACGCTGTGTAGCTTTAGGTGGAGCAAAAAATCACCTCATCGTATTGCCAGATGCACATTTAGATATGACTGCTTCAAATGTGGTTGCATCTATGTCGGGATGCGCTGGACAGCGATGCATGGCAGCTTCAGTAATGGTTGGTGTTGATAAAGTGCAGCACATTATAGATAAGATGGTTGAAGACGCAAAAAAAATAGTGCCTGGTGATAATCTTGGTTCTGTTATTAGTGCTGCAGCAAAGGAGCGAATTGAGGGTTATATAACTGCTGCTGAAAGAGCCGGGGCGACTATTCTACTTGATGGACGTGGAGCTACTGTTGCAGGAAAAGAAGGTGGATATTACGTCGGACCAACAATTATTGATTACGTTACTCCAGAAATGAGTGTTGCGTCTGAAGAAATATTCGGTCCAGTGATCTCTATAATTCGCGCAAAAGATTTAGATGAAGCAATGGACATTGAAAATAGTTCAAACTATGGAAATGCAGCTGCCGTCTTTACACAAAGCGGTGGACTCGCAAAGCAGGTTATGGAACGCGCAAGTGCTGGAATGATTGGAGTTAATATTGGTGTCCCAGTACCTAGAGAGCCGTTCTCATTTGGAGGCTGGAATGAATCCAAATTTGGTGTCTGTGACATTACAGGTAGAAGTTCTATCGAATTCTGGACGCAAAATAAAAAAACCACAATCAAATGGAATCCAGAGGCAAAGACTAACTGGATGAGCTAATTAGTATTATTATTTTTGAAAAGCATGAGTGAATTGAACAAAACTTCAAATGAGGTGATTCAGAATAATTTGGATTACACTCTGTTTTCATGGTCTAAACAAGCTGGTCTGAACCCAATTCAAGCGGAAAGAGCAGAAGGAGTTTACGTCTACACCGCCGATGGATCTAGAATTATAGATTTTTCATCGCAGTTAATGAATGTGAATATTGGTCACGGAAATCAACGCATAACAAAAGCCGTTTCAGATCAAATGGAGAAACTCTCGTTTGTCTATCCAGGAATGGCAACTGAAATCCGAGGTAAACTTGGAAAAAAACTAAAGGAAATTACGCCTGGAAACCTAACCAAGGCATTTTTTACTGTTTCAGGTGCTGAAGGAATAGAAAATTCAATAAAACTGGCCAGAATGTATACGGGTCGGCATAAGATCATATCACATTATCGTTCATATCACGGCGCTACCTATGGTGCATTATCTGTGGGAGGAGATCCGCGCAGGTTTCCATTGGATGATCAGGCGGCACCT
>DQKQ01000067.1 GCA_015660615.1 Flavobacteriales bacterium | reverse complement strand
TTCACCACCGCTAAGGACATAGTCTCCGATAGATATTTCGAGTGTGATTAAGTGATCTCTTAACCTTTGGTCTATGCCCTTATAATGACCACAAATCATGAGGATGTTACCACAAAGTGAAAGCTGATTTACTCGACCTTGAGCAAGTCTCTCACCGTCGGGTGTTAAAAAAATCACCTCATTATAATCCCTCTCGCTCTTTAATTTAACGATAGCATCGTGTAAGGGTTGCATCGCCAGAACCATTCCCGCAGCTCCACCGAAGGGAGTATCGTCTACCTTTTTATGCTTGTTAGTGGTGTAATCTCGGATATCATGAATGTTGACCTCGACAAGGCCTTTTTCAATCCCCCTTTTTACTATGCTTTCTGCAAATGGACCCTGTAGAAGTCCTGGTAGTACTGTCAGTATATCTATTCTCACGGTGTAAAGGTAAATAAATAACCCCAGACAGTCTTGTTAGACTACCTGGGGTTACTAATTAAAGTCTTATAAATTTAGTCGACCAATTCCTCAGTTGGGACGACAACTTCTGGAGTTTCGTAAATAAGGTCAAGCTCTTCGATGATGTTAGTTGCACCAGCAAATTTATCGACGATCCAAAGTACGTAGCGGATATCAACAGAGATGGTTCGCTGTAGCTCAGACTCGAATGCGATATCTCCACTCATAGCTTCCCAGTTTCCGTCGAATGCAAGTCCGATGAGATCGCCGTTGGCGTTCATAACTGGTGAACCAGAGTTTCCTCCAGTAATGTCAGTTCCGTGAAGGAAGCAAATGTTAAGATTACCGTTTTCATCAGCGTATTGACCGAAGTCACGAGCTACTAAGAGCTCTTCTAAACGTGCAGGAACAACGAACTCTGGGTCAGAGTTGTCCATTTTCTGGAGAATTCCATCTGAGGTAGTTGCGAAGTCATATTGAACGGCATCAGCAGGAGAGTAGTCACCTACAGGGCCGTAGGTACAGCGCATCGTTGAGTTGGCATCTGGGTAGAAAGCTTTGTTAGGACGCATCTCGCGAAGTCCTTTAACGAAAAGGCGATATCCTTTGTCGAACTTAGCTTGAGCATCGCTCTCCATAGAGCCGAAGTAAGTTTCGAGAATACTCATCGCTGCAGATACAGCGAGGTCCTTGTTTAAGGCTTTCTCAGATGGATTCTCGATGAAAGCACGTGCAGCATCTTCATTCACTAGGAAACTTTTTGCGTACATCTTAGAAGCATAACGCTCTATACTGCCTTTATACTTTTTGTTAACCACACTAAAGAAGGATGGTAGGTGTTCTGGAGCAATGTCAGCTTGATACTTAGACATTAGGTTTGTAAATAAGTCACGATCAGTTGACATATCATAGTCCTTGAAGAAGCTGTCACAAAGTCCTGAAAGTCTTGCTTTAGTAGAAGCAACTTGATCAGCATCTTCAGAGAATAGGCCTGGAGCCGTACGGCCAAAGCGGACAGCAAATAACGTGATGTCAGATCCGATAAGTCCTGCTTCTAAAGCATAAGCATCTGCCTTAGCAGTCGCATCTGTAGCAGAGTAATAATCTTCGATTAACTGAAGAGCTTCACCGTACTCTGCTTGTAGTTCTGTGCTTGAAGCTACCCAGTTAGAGAATCTCTGCTCGATAGCCTCCTTCTGTGATTGTACATCTAAAGCTTTAAGACCTTTTGATTGACCTATGTAGTATTTCCAGTAGTTCGCTGTTGAGGCATACTTAGCAGCATATTGGATGCGAACACCTAGGTCAGCGTCCATGTGCTCCTTCATAGTGCGTAGCTTTAGATCACGAACATCCACAACGCTTGGATTGTGAAGAGAGAGAGCCTGCTCAATTCCCCAACTGCTTAGGAAGCGGTCAGTAGATCCAGGGTATCCCATTACCATTGTGAAGTCACCGTTGTTAACACCTTCCATACTTATGTTAAGATGACGCTTAGGTGAGTAAGGCACGTTAGTCTCAGCAAACTCAGCTGGATTGTTATCCTCATCTGCGTAAATTCTTAGCATAGAGAAATCTCCAGTATGACGAGGCCACATCCAGTTGTCAGTGTCACCACCGTACTTACCTACACTCTCTGGTGGAGCACCCACAAGACGAATATCGTTGTAAGTGTTGTATATAAACATGTAGAATTCATTGTCGTAGTAGAATCCTTTGATTTCGTACTGGTAACCGTGAGCATCTGTATCAGAGTACTCAGTGTTGATTTCGCCTTTCGCAGCTTTGATTGCTTCGTTACGCTCATCTTCACTCATCTCACTTGTAACGTTTGCAAGAACGCGGTCAGTGATGTCATCAATGCGAATAAGGAAACTCACTTCGAATCCGTCTATGTGCATTTCTTCATCTTGACTAAGAGCGAAAAAACCATCTGTTAGATAGTCGTGCTCAGGAGAGCTGAAACCTTGTATAGCACCGTAAGAACAGTGGTGGTTTGTGAGAACTAGTCCTTGAGAAGAAATTACTTCTGCAGTACAACTCCCACCGTTAAGGCGGATGACAGCATCTTTAATAGACGCGCTATTGATATCGTAGATGTCGTCAGCAGTTAGACGAAATCCAGAGTTTTGCATGGACTCCTCATTTATTTCTTCAAGAGTGTGCATTAGCCACATACCTTCTTGCGCCTGAAAAACAGGAGCGAAGAAAACCATTGCTAAAGCAATTAATGCGATTGAATTAATTCGTTTCATTTTAGTAGGTTTTATTTAAAATTATTTTTGTGTGTCAGGCTCAGCTATCCAATTTGCTTTGCTCATTAATTCTTCGATTTTAGAGTAAAGTTCATCGAGATCAGGGCCGTTATATCTGTTAAATACAGTTTTTCCGTTTATTGTAGAAATTGCAACAGGGAGATCCATTACCCTCTTGTCATCATATCTATCATTAAGTTTAAGATATCCGTTTGCTTCTGCATAAGTCGTGATTTGATCTATCTCGATTACGGAAATTGTACACTTGTAATCGCCTTCGTCTAAATGACGTCCTATCACTTCTTCAGTGAATCGACCCACTGTAAGAGAAGCTCGTCCATCATTTAAAACTTCAAAAGCAAAAGAGGGGCAAGAACCATAGCACATAGTTCTTTGAAGTCCGAGGGAAATTTCCAGAGGGACATACGTAGATGTAGTTGTTTCTGGGATTTCTTTTTCCCCAGAACATCCTGTTAAAATTGCTATAACAATAGCAATTAATGAGATATATTTTACGTAAACCTTCACCTTTTCTTTTTACCCTTTTTACCCTTAGAAGCTTTTAGCTCCTTAGTTTTCTTCGTTTGTTCCTTCTGCATTTCTGCTAGACGTTCCTGGAAAGCTGATTTTTTCTTAGGATTTTTAACGTTCTCATCAATTTCAGCAAGAATTTTGTCTTCGTCTATAAAGTAGCGTTTGATGATTAGCATTTGGCCTATAGAAACAAGGTTAGCTGCTAAGTAATAGAGACTCAGGCCAGCAGCAAATTTATTAAAGAAGAACAACATCGTGAATGGGATAAAGTTCTGTATCATCTTCATGTCAGGCATCCCGGCCTGCTTAGGTTGCGGAGGCTGACCAGCTGTTGTCATTCGCATGTAGAAGAAAATCGAGATAGCCATAAGCACAGTGAATCCACTTATATGAGCTCCATACATAGGTATTTCAAATGGTAGATCCACGATACTGTCATATGCTGCAAGGTCGTCCGCCCACAAAAAACTCTTTCCCCTGAGGTCTATGTTCGCAGGGAAGAAGCGGAACATAGCGTAAAGAATAGGCATTTGAAGTAAGGCGGGTAGACAACCGGCCATGGGGTTAACTCCCGACTTTCGGTAAAGTTCCATAGTAGCCTGTTGGCGCGCTACCTTATCCTCAGGATGGTCCTCGTTAATCTTCTCGATTTGAGGACGAAGCATTTTCATTTTTGCCGAGCTCACGAAGTTCTTCCAGGTAATAGGGAAGAGAAACATTTTGATAATCAAAGTAATTATTAGGATTATCAGTCCCGCACTCATAAAGCGAGCATTTAAGTAGTCGTAAAGAGGCAAGATGAAATTTCTGTTTACCCAACCAAAAATCCACCAACCATAGTCGATTATTTTACCAATTTCAGTTAATCCGGTAGCATTTATAAGTTCAAGGTCATTAGGACCAAAGTAGAAGCTTAAGTTGTGCTCCATAGTACCGCCTAAAGATTGAGCCACCATAGGAAGTTCGGCAGAAAACAACAGGGTAGAAGTGGTGTCTTCTTCGAATAGTTGATTCGATAATATTGCACCTTTCTCAAATCCTCCATCAACAGACACAATAGCAGAGAAAAAATCTTGTTTAAAGGCTATCCACTCCAAGTTGTACTCAATAGTTTCTTCGTCCGATCGCCCTTCTGACAGGTAGTCGCGTCCACGTCCTTCTTCCTTGTAAAAGATTGAAGTGTGCTGCCTTTCCCACTCCAGTCCTTTCTCATTCCTCAATCCAGTTGCAGACCAAACTAATTTCTGCTCAGGTAACACAATTCCATCAAGACCTATAAAAGTAATTTTCGTGCTAAGTTCATATCCTTCTAGAATGTGTCTTACCTCAATTTTACCCGCTTTAGTTTCTGCTGTCAGGTAAATTGTGCTATCTGTTTGAGATTTACTATTGAAATACAGATCTGTCATTTTAATTCGACCAGTACCAGGCACGTCGAAATAAAGATCCATAGAACTCCTATTTTCATCCCAAAGCTCGATAGGTTCACCATCCCTAGAGCGAACATTGCCATCTGTTAGTATAGCCGATATCGGAAGTCCTCCACGTGAATCTAACTTTATATCGAGAACAGAGGATTTCATCCTGTATTCTTGATCCTGACCGAAAACTGCAAGGGCTAGTGGACCGTACTTTTTGCGAATTTCATCGGAAAGAGCAATCTCCCCAAGAGAGTCAAACTCGAGATTTCTCACGGAGTTTTCAGAAATCAAATCCTCGGTTGGATGTTCCTCTTGAATATTATCAACTTGAAGAGCTTGAGCCTTAATAGCAGCTTCTGCCTCAGCCTCCGCAAGTTCCATTTGGACTAATTCCTCCTCAGTAGGAGCTGTGTACCAGTTGTATCCCATTAATAGGGTGAACATGAGTACAAACCCGATAATTGTGTTTTTATCCATTGCGGCGCGAAGTTAGTTAAGAGTGCAATTACATAAGGTGTGTTTTATCACTATTTGTGTGCATTTTCTTAAGACCAAATTCCTTTCAATCTCATCGCCTGTTCCAATAAATCTCTTACACAACCTTTTCCACCTCCCTTGGGGCTAATGTATTGAGCTATATTCCTCACTTCTTCAACAGCGTCTTCAGGGCATGCAGCTAACCCCACTTCCCTCATAGCTATAATATCCGGAATGTCATCACCCATATAAGCTACCTTGTCGAGTGGGATTTGAAGATTTTCGCAAAGTGCCTTTAGCGACTCAAATTTATCCTCACATCTGAGGTGAACCTCCTGGATCCCCAATTTCACCATTCTTGCAGCTACTGCTTTTTCACTTCCTCCAGTCAGCAGAGCTAATTTTAATCCCTGTTTTACCGCCCATTGAACGGCAAATCCATCACGGGTTGATGCCTGCCTGACTTCACTGCCGTCGGGCATTAATAGTACTGTTCCATCAGTGAAAACTCCATCATAGTCAAATGCAAAGAGCTCGATATTGGCAAGTTTAGTCTTATAATTCATTGCTTAATGCGTATTATGGCTTTCAGAAATGTGTTTGCTTAAGAGGCTGTAAAATTCGGCCAATTCCTTAGAGTTAGAGAAAGACTTGATTAATTCTAGGTGTTTTTGCTGGCTGCCTTTATCGCCTCTTATAGCAACACCCGTCTGTCTCTCGAAAGAAGTTCCTGTTTCTGCTCCACTCAATAATCCCTCTGCTAAAGTATGTAATAGGTCTGTGGAGAATCCAGAATCCTGAAGTATTTGTTGGGATAGAGCAAGGCAGTGGTTTGCGAAATTGTCAGCAAACACAGCAGCTAAATGTACTTTATCTCTCACCTCTGAAGGCGCGTGAAATCCCCTACCACCCACACATTTCACGATTTTATCGAGAGTATCCTTAAACTCAATTGAGCTTGCATCCACTCCGAACGGTACTCCTGAAAGGCTGTCATTAGCTGATTCAGAATTAAAACTTTTTATTGGCCAAACCACTCCATTCTCTTCTCCCAACACTTCTCTATCCGTTACCCCAGATGCATGAAATCTTTTAATACTTGGTGGTATCAACTTAGCTGCACTTTCAAGAGCATCGTCTTTTACAAGTACAGCAACGGCGTCCACATTTGTGTTAAAATCCTCAATTCTATCGACCACTTTCGTGTAGTCTAATTCCGCAGCAAGTTTCTCCGCTTCAATTTTAGTGCGGTTGTAAATCTCCACAATCTCAACCCCACTTAAAGAAAGAGATCTGCAAAGAGCTTTAGCTACTTTGCCGGCACCTATAATGCTGATCCTGAGTGGGTAGTTACGATTCATGCTACTGTTTTAAAAGTGTTTTGAAGATTCTAATAATTAGACTTATAAAGAACATCAAGCCACCGAGTAAAATTACGATTGTTAATGGCAATTTGGTTGCTCTGATGACAATCATCTTACCATCCGCCGATTCAGCCAATATCTCATTTTTCACATCATATGCAATTGTCCTTCTTTTACTAGATTCATGATATAAGTTTGTAAATTCAAACAGCTTTTCTCCAGCAATTCCGTTAGACCAAACTTCAGCTTCCAATTTCTTCCCATCTATAAAAGGAACTATCGTCCAGTATTCTTCAAGGT